>CALAEB010000001.1 GCA_937890875.1 uncultured Anaerolineaceae bacterium
GACGGGATGTGCAAAATCGAAATTCAGGAGCCGGGGTTGAACCCGCGGTTCGTCGCCGGCTTTGCGGAGGGGCTGAAAGCCCAGCCCAGCCCGGTCTGGGTCCGCCGCCGGCTGCTGGCGGCCGGCATGCGCCCGATCAACAGCATCGTGGACGCCACCAACTACGTCATGCTGGAGACCGGACAGCCGCTGCATTCTTTCGACTACAATACACTGCTCAAGCGGGCCGGCGGCAAAACGCCGACCATCATCACCCGCAAAGCGTTCAAAGGCGAGAAGTTAGTCACGCTCGATAATGTCGAGCGGAATCTGGATGAAAGCATGATGCTGGTCACTGATCAGAGCGGCTCACTCTCGATCGGCGGGATCATGGGCGGGTTGGAAAGTGAAATCGAACCGGAAACGACCGATGTGCTGCTGGAATCCGCCATTTGGAATTTCATCAACATCAGGAAAACTGCCAGCGTTCTTCATCTGAACACCGAAGCCGGCTACCGCAACAGCCGCGGCGTGCATCCTGCCGTCGCACTGGAAGCCTGCGAGGCCTGTCTCTCCCGCATGGTGGCGTGGAGCGGCGGACGGATCGCGCCGGGATTTATCGATAATTACGCCAAACCGGTGACGAATACGGTCAACCGGATCACCGAGCAGGACATCCGGCGCACGCTGGGCGTCGAGATTCCATTGGAACAAGCCGCCGCGCTGCTGCGCCGGCTGGAATTCACCTGTGACGTGGAGGCGGACAGAACAATGCGGGTCGAGACGCCGCCGCACCGCCTGGACATCGGCGAAGGGCAGATCGGCCGCGCAGATGTGCTGGAAGAGCTGGCCCGCCTGTTCGGTTATGACAATATTCCGACCACCCGCATGGCAGACGAATTGCCGCCGGCCTATACCAACCCGATGATCATGTTTGAGGAAAAACTGCGCGATCTGCTGGTCGCGCTCGGGCTGACCGAAATCGTGACTTATCGCTTCTCTTCCATGGAACGGGAGGCCCGGCTGCTGGGAGAGCCCGCTGCGGCTTATGTGAAACTGGCCAACCCGATCTCGCCTGATCGCAATTTGATGCGCACGAATCTGAACGTCAATATGATGGAAATCATCGAGAAGAATGTCCGGCTGCGCGAACATCTGAGCTTCTTTGAAATCGGCCCGGTGTTTTTGCCAGTCGAGGGC
>CALAEB010000002.1 GCA_937890875.1 uncultured Anaerolineaceae bacterium
ATCCATTGTCTGGTTCCGAAATAAGCCCAGGCTGCCTGAGACAAAAGATATTTCATTTGGGTATTTTCTATTTCATCGAGTTTTTTCAGATCAAACGGGCCGCAGTATAACAACAGCGCGGAAATCCCGCCTTCCGGAACAACCGGTTCAATTTGGACCGCTTCCGCATAGACGGGTGAAGTCTGAATTACCGAGAATTGGGTGACAATATGGGCGCCGGCAGAATCTCCGGCAAGCGCGAAACGCGTCAGGTCAAGGGAGTAAGTGTCTTTTACACTTTCAAGCCAGCGGTAAGCTTCTTCGGTCTGAAGGAGCGGGCTCGGGTAATTTGCTTCAGGCGCCAATTCATAATTGATGGACGCGACTGCATATCCTTCGGATGCCAGCGCTGTAGCGTAATTATCGACATCGGATTTGTTCCCTCCGACAAAAGCGCCGCCATGCACCCATAAGACAGTCGGCAGCGGGTCGTCTCTCTCAATCGGGAGAAATAAATCCAGCTGATTCAGTTTTCGGGTGGATGGGTAGGAAATATCCCGGATAATTTCGACATCAGACTGCATTTCGGCGAAACCAGCCGGGGCGGAAGCATTGCTGCCCTCTGCAAACAAATTTCGGAGAAAGCGCGCGGCAGGCACCGGCGTGCCGAACAACGCATACAGGATGCCCAGTACTACAATTCCTGCGGCAACGCCAAAGATGACCGCAATTTTTTTTCTTTTCGGTTGTTTTGCGTCGATCATATTTCACCCTATCAGATTCTTCATCTTGCGTTTTGAAAACAGACATTTGCCAATAATGATGAACACACACTGTTTTATTCAAAAGGAATTTTATCATTTGAACTGCCGTGTCCGGAGAAAAGAGTTCAGTTGACAGGCGAAAATCAACTTGCTGCCGACGCCGGCGGTATTAATTCGGCCTTTGCAAATAAAGACACATTTTGCTGTTTTATTTTATTCTTTATTAATTGCCGAATCGGCGCCAGAAATTTGAAATGAGAAAAAGATATGTTGCGGTTCTCTTTTTTTTTGAAGCCATAAAACAGAACGGCATGCTTTTCTTTCTGATTTCGAAAAGACTTTCCAAATTTCAAATGGTCGGATCGCTGACTGGCGGTTTGACATCCGGTTTATATACGAGTATAATCGATTTCGCTTGGAGACATGTTGTTTTGTTTATTCTGCATCAACGAGCCATGCAGAATTTTATTTGAATCAGCAGAGTGTGGGATAACGACGTTAGAACCTTCCAAGCCCTTTAAAAATGAAGGGAGGTGAGAATTGTGGCAAGTGTAGTTCTTCGACCAAATGAATCACAGGATCAGTTGCTTAAACGCTTCCGCAAGAAGGTTGTTAAAAGCGGTGTGCTGAGCACAGTCCGGCGCAAACGCTGGTTTGTTTCCAAGAGCGAAGTAGATCGGGTTGAGCATAAAAAATCAATGCGCCGGATGAAGCGGCGACAGGCAGGCAGACCTGAATGATTCTGCCGTTTAGCGGTGACGCCGAAAGAATAGGATTATAAGGATGGCGAAAGAAGAAGACAATAAAATCAGTGTTGAAGGTACGATCATAGAGGCTTTACCTGGCACACAGTTTCGTGTTCAGTTGGAAAACGGACACCAAGTTTTAGCATATTTATCCGGCAGAATGCGGAAGTTTTATATCCGTATTTTATTGGGCGACCGTGTCAGAGTAGAAATGTCTCC
>CALAEB010000003.1 GCA_937890875.1 uncultured Anaerolineaceae bacterium
GGCATGTAGATGTTGGGGTGCGCCATCATCGGCCTTTCTTTTCTGGGCGGGAGCTACATGGCGGAAGCATTCCGCAGCGGGCTGGAATCGGTCGAAAAAAACCAGGTAAAAGCGGGACTGAGCATCGGATTGGAGCACCGGCAAATCATTCAATATATCGTACTGCCGCAGGCTGTGTCCGTCTCTGTGCCCGCACTCTGTGCCAATGTGATCTTTCTGATCAAAGAGACCTCGGTTTTCAGCGCGGTGGCGCTGGCCGACTTAATGTTTGTGGCGAAAGATTTGATCGGGATGTATTACAAAACCGACGAAGCGTTATTAATGCTGGTAATTTCCTATCTGGTCATCCTACTGCCGATTTCAGTTATTTCTTCATTATTGGAAAGGAAGCTGCGCTATGCAGGATTTGGGAATTAGCGTTCTCTTCGAAGGCAGCAATTTTATCCGGCTGCTCGGCGGACTTTGGATCACGATGAAGATTGCCCTGATCTCGGTTGCGATTTCCGTCGTGTTGGGTATCCCGATGGGGATCGTAATGACCCTGAAAAACCCGGTAACCAAAGCGCTGACCCGGGTCTATCTGGAGTTCGTCCGCATTATGCCTCAGCTGGCGCTGTTGTTCCTGGTTTATTTCGGACTGGCCAGAGCTTTCCGGATCAATCTTTCCGGTCAGTTATCCGCCGTGATTGTCTTTGTGATCTGGGGAACTGCCGAGATGGGCGATCTGGTGCGCGGCGCACTGATCTCGATTCCCAAACATCAATACGACAGCGGCGCGGCATTGGGCCTGACGCCCCTGCAAATTTATCAATACATCATCATCCCGCAGACATTACGCCGGCTGATCCCGCCGGCGATCAACCTGACCACCCGCATGATCAAGACCACCTCGCTGATCGTTCTGATCGGGGTCGTCGAAGTGCTGAAAGTCGGGCAGCAAATCATTGAAGCCAACCGTTATACGGCGCCGACAGCGGCATTATGGATTTATGGCGTCATCTTTTTCCTTTATTTCATCGTCTGCTATCCGATATCCCTGCTGGCAGGCCGATTGGAAAAGCGATGGCAGAATTGAGGGGAGCGCACCTATGAAAGAAGCTGAGAAATTACTGGAAATCAGACATTTGAAGAAAAGTTATGCCGATTTTTCGGTTTTCAAAGACATTTCGCTCACCGTTCATAAAGGCGAAGTGGTTGTCGTTATCGGCCCATCCGGCTGCGGCAAAAGCACGCTGCTGCAGTGTATCAATGGGTTGGAACCGATCCAGGGCGGGGAAATTCTGCTGAACGGGCAGCTTATCACGGACGGTCAAATCAAATGGAGCCAGGTCCGGCAGAAAATCGGTATGGTGTTTCAGAGTTATGAGCTGTTTCCGCATATGACCGTTATGGATAATGTGCTTCTCGGGCCTATGAAGGTGCAGAAACGGACCCGGCAGGAAGCAAGCGCAGCGGCCGAAAAATTGTTCGAACGCGTGGGGCTTCTGGAGAAAACAAAGGCTTATCCCCGCGAATTATCCGGCGGCCAAAAACAGCGGGTGGGCATCGCC
>CALAEB010000004.1 GCA_937890875.1 uncultured Anaerolineaceae bacterium
AGGCCAATCTGCCCGCAGAAACCGCGCATCAGGTTCAGTCCTCTGTTTCACTGTCATCCGCAAACGCTTCGGCGGAAAATCCGCCGCCTGGCAGTTCACTGACAGCCGGAGGCAAAGGGTTCTTTTCGTCATATCCGCTGATTACGACGGTATATTCACCCCGCGGCGGAGCGGCCTGATAATGCTCGATCAGCTCGCTCAGGCGGCCGCGATCCATCATCTCGAACAGCTTGGTCAAATCGTTGGCAACCGCGGTTTGCCGGTCTCCCAACACTGCCAGCGCATCCTGCAGGAAGGCGACCAGCCGGTAGGGGCTTTCATAGAAGATCAGCGTATGCGGGCTGAACGTGTCCACCGCAAGAAACCGCTGGCGCGGCCCCGGTTTGCGCGGCGGAAAACCGCGGAAGGTGAAGGCATGCACCGGCAGCCCGGAAAGTGTCAGCGCTGCGACCAGCGCGGTCGGCCCGGGAATGGCAGTCATGGGGATCCCTTCTTCAATGGCAGCCCGGACGAGCAGAAAGCCTGGATCCGAGACGGAAGGAGATCCGGCGTCCGTCACCAGCGCAATGTTTTCGCCTGCACGCAGATGTTCCATCACCTTCGGCAGCGCCTTTTTTTCATTATCCTCCCGGAAAGAGAGCTGCGGCTTTTTGATCTCAAAATGATGCAGCAGCAGCCCGGTTTTCCGGGTATCCTCACTTACCACCAAATCTGCGGTTTGCAGTGTTTCCAATGCCCGCAGGGTGATGTCTTTGAGATTTCCGATGGGTGTGGCGACTAAATAGAGCATGGGTCGTTTGCCCCCAATCTTTTTTCCATAATCCGGACCGCCTCCGGATTGTTATCGATCAGAATGCAATTCCGTCCCAACTCGGCGCAGGCTGCGCCGGTTGTCCCGCTGCCGGCAAAAAAATCCAGCACGGTGTCACCCGGGTTGGAAGAAGCAAGGATAATCCTGCGCAGAATTCCCAGCGGTTTCTGGGTTGGATAGCCTGTCTTTTCTTTCCCGTTGGTCGGGACGATGGTGTGCCACCAGGTGTCCGTGGGGAGCTTTCCGCGGGCGCTTTTTTCTTTTCCCACCAGTCCGGGCGCCATATACGGAATCCGGTCAATATCGTCTGCGTTGAAAGTATAGTTCAGCGGATCCTTGGCGTAGAACAGAATATTGTCATGCTTCGGCGGCCACTTTTTTGTTGTTCGGCCCCCGTAATCATATGCCCAAATGATCTCATTCAGAAAAGAGTCCCGCCCGAATATTTTATCCAGCAGTATTTTGCAATAATGAACTTCACGGTAATCGATATGGAAATAAAAGGAACCATCCGCTTTTAAAATCCGATATGCTTCCAGAAGACGGGGTTCCAGAAAATCCAGAAAGTCGTCAAATACATCGCGGTAACTCTGCGTTCCCAGCTCTTTGGTCAGGTATCGTTTCCCCTGAAAGCCGACCCGGGTCCCGTTTTCGTCTTTAATGGTTTGGATGGCGATTCGTTTTTGGACTTTGCCGGTGTTGAAAGGCGGATCAATATAAATCAGATCGATCGATTGGTCAGGAATTTTCGCTAATTCGGTCAGGTTGTTACCAAGGCGGATATCAATCATTTTCAACTCTTCGATGAATTATACCAATGCATTCCGCGGAATCGGCCGGCACTCGATTCCCGATAAATTCGGTTTTTGACACTCGGACCATGTTTCAAATTTATGGTTTTTCTCCGGGAACCGGGAATACGGGCATCCATTTTTAATTCAAATGGAT
>CALAEB010000005.1 GCA_937890875.1 uncultured Anaerolineaceae bacterium
GTGTCTGCAAATGTGGATCCTGAAATTTCTCATGATGTGTTTCTCTATATCAGCCTTTATGCCTTTGTCCTGCCGTTTTCTTTTTTGGAAAGCATCTACAATGCGATTAAAAATGCTACGGGAAAGCCGGAAGCGACTTTTATCCGCATGCTGCTTTTGCTGATACTGAAAATTCTATTCAATTTTGTCTTTATTGTTTTTATGTCCCTTAAAATTGTGGGATGTATTCTTTCCTCCCTTTGTTCCAATGTCCTGATCTGTGTCTGGATGTTTTATGAACTGTTTGTGAAAGAGGGAGAGGACAAGCTGTCGCTGCAGGGATTCCGTTTCGACCGGGATTTGATCCGGCAACTGATTAAAGTCGGTGTCCCCGCCATGCTGGCAAGCCTGATGATGAACCTGGGTTTCTTTTTGATCAACCATGAAACTCAGAAATACGGGGCGGTCGTTCTGAACGGACAGGGCATTGCCAACAATATTACGGAAGTGTGCTTTAATCTTCCGGCAGCGTTCGGCTCTGCGGTGACAACGATGGTCAGCATCAATATTGGTGCCAGGCAGCCTTCCAACGCCAAGCGCTCCTGCTGGGTGGGCTGTGCGGCGAGCGTGGTGACGGCGCTGGCGATCATCGCGGTCATCGTGCCGCTTTCCCCGCATCTGACGATTCTGTTTACCCATCGGGCCGATGTTCTTGAAATTGCCAACCGGGCCCTGCATATCTATACCTATTCTGTGGTGGGATTCGGTGTCTGCATGGCGGTTCAGGGCGCCTTTATCGGGCTGGGGCGAACGACGGTTCCTCTGCTGATTGGAGTCCTTCGCATCTGGCTGCTGAGATATCTTTTCATCCTTGCAACGGAAAAGGCGCTGCAGTATTATTCGGTGTTCTGGGGCAATCTTTTCTCCAATTATATGGCGGCAGTCCTTTCAATCCTTTTGCTTCTCCGGGTGAAATGGGTCTCAAATTTATAGTGAAAAAACAACCGTTCACCGGACGGGTTTCTCGCGCTTAAATACAACTATTTGCTTTATTTGCTCTGATTCGACAGCCAAGGCCGTTCTGCCAATGGCAACAATCGTTTCAAGTTTATGAAAACAGGCCTAAACCGGGATTTTAAAGCAGACCGCCCGAACCGAAAATGGGGCAACCGGTCTTCCTTGCATCTGCACTTTTACAAGGATGAACGTATCCCATGAAAAAACTGGCACCGTATGAAAAGCGGTGTCAGCCAGTATAATTCATGATTTCCTAATGAGAAGGTTCTTCCTGATTGATCCATTTTATGGGGAGCAATTTATTTTTTCGGCTGTCTCAAATCTTTGAAACGGAGCTTTTCTGCTTTTCTGTTTCCGCAACCGCCATCCGGTCACAGATTTCATTTTCAGGGTGCCCCGCGTGTCCTTTCACCCAGTGAAACGTAACCTTGTGGATTTCCAGCAGATGCAAAAGAATTTCCCAGAGATCGCTGTTGAGGGCTGGCTTTTTGTCTGCCTTTTTCCAGCCGTGCTTCCGCCAGCTTTCGGCCCAGCCTTTCTCGATTGCGTCGCAGACGTAACGGGAATCGCTGGTCAGGTTTACCTCGCAGGGTTCTCGAAGCTGCCGCAGGGCTTCAATAACGCCGGTCAGCTCCATTCTGTTGTTAGTTGTGGCGGCTTCGCCGCCACTCAGCCTTTTTTCCCGGCTGCCGTAGCGCAGAATGGCACCCCATCCCCCTGGCCCTGGATTTCCGCTGCAGGAGCCGTCTGTAAAAATTTCAACCCGTTTCATTCGAATCACCGTGTGCCCTTCCCTCATTTCTGTCATTATAGCATGAAGTTTTCCTCTATACAAATACCAGAGGGAGATACATACCGCTTTTCTTTCTGAATCTTTGATTAAATAGCATCAGTTTGGCTATAATAAAATCTGCATCGGAAAAATCGTATTGACAGCCTTTGGGAATCAAGGTACAATAAACAAGATATAAAGCTTTCATTTTGGCAATTCGCGGAAGTAAACTCCGCTTTTAGCACATAAAAAGCAGTTCAATTACATTTTTGCGCGGGCTCGGTGCAGCGTAAAAGGTAAATCAAAATAGTGGAAAGCCAAATCCGTTTGACCCGATTGTTGGCGGATTCTATATGGCTGTACCCAAAAAATGATGGAGGTCATTTTGTGACGGAAAAACAATTAAATAAGGAAACGGCCGACCGCCAGGGTGATGATACTCAGAAAACCGGAGCGGTTCAGGAAAAACACCCTGAACTTTACCAGAAAATCACTCCGCCGCGGGACTCTTCGCAAAAGCCGGCGAAACCACGTCCGGCGGCGCGGCGGGGAAAGCGGCCGAGTGCGAAAGGCAGTCCTGCGGAACATCAGCCGCGCACCGGACGCCAGCCCGCTTCGGCAAAGCCGCAGAGCGCGAATGGAAACCAGAACGGCGATGTGGCTCAGGCAGCCGGGACAAAGGCCAAAAGCTCCCGCCAGAAGAGCGGAGGCAGGCGGAAGAATGCGGCAAAAGAGCCGCTGACTGCCATCCAGAAAACCGTGCAGCAGTACCTGACGGAGCAATCTGCCCGTGAGAAGAAAGAAGCGGCTGCTCAAAAGAGCAAACGGAATCGCAGAAGCCGGCAGGGCCAGCAAAAGCCGTCGATCCGCGTTTATTTTCTCGGCGGACTGAACGAAGTTGGCAAGAACTTTACGGTCTTTGAGTGCGAAGGCGATATGGTGATTGTGGACTGCGGTATGGCTTTCCCAGATGGTGATATGCTCGGTGTGGATTTGGTGATCCCGGATTTCACCTTTGTGGAGCGGAATGCGGAGCATATCCGCGGGATTATACTGACACATGGCCACGAGGATCACATCGGAGCGTTGCCGTATTTGCTGAAAAAGATCAATGTCCCGATTTATGGCGCTCCTTTCACCTTGGCACTGGTCAACAGCAAGTTGAAAGAGCA
>CALAEB010000006.1 GCA_937890875.1 uncultured Anaerolineaceae bacterium
GAACATCCGCTAAAGAAAGCAGGTCGGCCGGATCTTGGACAAAGGTGCCCAAGTCCCTGGTTTCAAAACCATCGGTATGGGTTAACAAATATTCAATTTTCAGCGGTTCCACATAATTGTTGGGTACCTTGAAATTTTCCAAATATTCATTCACATCATGGTTAATGTCAATCAAACCCTGTTCTGCCAGTTGCAGCACACCGGCTATGGTAAAGATTTTTGAAACGGAGGCAACTCGGAAGATCGTTTCTTGTGGATTCACAGGAATATTTTTTTCAATATTCGCATACCCGTAGCCCCTGGAAAGCAACAGCTCGCCATCCTTAACGACGACAATGGCCGCTCCGGGCACATGGTATTCGGACATTTTTTGTGTGAAAAAAGTATCCAAAAATGCCGATAATTTTTGGACATCCGAGGATATTTCATTTTTTGATTCCGCTAACACTGGGGTACTCTTGAATGGAAGCGCGATATTGACAGCAAATAAGAAAATAAAAGCTTTTCGCATGAGTTGTTTCAGCATCCTGTTTCTCCTGAACATACAGCAGTGGCATTATTAAGAAGTTCTTAATTGTTTACGGCTGAACAGAGAATCTGTTGCATTCGTTATTTGGTTGGAATGTCAAAAGGGGTAAATTTCCCAAAAGGGTTGTTGGTTGTTCTTTATTTTAAACAATTTGGCTTTTGATATCCCAACCTTAGCTGAAAGTGCTGTGCATATTGAGGCGGAATGTCAGAAGTCGGATAAAGCGCGGAATCTGCGGTTTTGGTTTTCGGCCGTTTGCTCTTATTGGTCCCTATTTTGTCTCACTGCGATACCGGGCAATACCGGCGATCGTCCGTTGGTAATCCGCGAAAACTTTGTCGACGGAAAAGATCTCCGCTCTTTGCTGCAAGACGGTGGGAGAAGGCAAGGTTTCGGGATGCTCCAACCCTCGGATAATTGCTTCAGCCATCCGATCTTTTTCTCCGATCGGGATCAGTGTGCCGTATCGTCCGTTATCCAGAATCTCAGCCGGGCCGTGCGGACAATCAACCGAGATGACAGGCGTCCCGCAGGCCAGCGCTTCGGCTAACGCGATATTGAATCCTTCATAGTGTGAGGTGCAGAGCATTATGGCTGCGTGCGCCATGTACGGGTAAGGGTTCCGGATGCTGCCGGGCATCCGGACAACGTCCGCCAATCTCAGGTCCCTGACCATCTGTTCCAGGACCGGGCGTTCCTCCCCTTCTCCGAGGATCATCAGGCGTACTTTTCGCTTTTCGGTCACTTGCCGGAAAACGTCCAGCATAAACGGATAATTTTTTTCCTTGGCCAGCCTGCCGACGGACAGGAGCAGCGGAATGGTTTTGTCGCTGAGCCAGGGATCGTCAACCGGCTCCTCTTTGAGGCGGCGGATTTGTTCCGGATGGATCGGATTGTGGATCACGCCTATTTTCCCAGCAGATATCTTTAAAGTCTCCTGTAAATCCTTTGCCGCGCCTGCGGAGACGACGATAATTTTATCCGCTGATGGATAAAGCAGCCGTGAGATTTGCACCAGCCACCGTTCTTTGCCGCCTTTGGCAAGGTTGTTCAATGAGATCGTGCTGTGTTCCGTGGCAATCAGCATGGCGGATGCTCCGGACAAACGCCGGGCAAGAATGGCGACGTTATTTAGATGCGTGAGATTGCTGATCAATACATCCGGCGAGTTTTTTCGCAGGTAGCTGATTAAGGGAAACAGCGCGCTCGCGCTATGCGATTTTCCTAAGTTCACGATATTCACTCGCGGGTCCGCCTGTGAGAGCAGTTCTCCGCCCTGGTTTACCAGTACCAGATCCACAAGATATCCGGCGTCAGCAAACTTCGGGAGCAAAGTGACGACCATTTTCTCGGCACCGCCGATTCGTAAGTCGTAGGAAAAGAAAGCGATCCTTTTCATCCGGTCATTCATTCCAGCTGTAAAATAAACTGCCTTTAGTATGCTGAATTTTGAAAAGTATGCGGATCACAAAAAACTTTTTCAAAATTCGAGTTGGTCGAAACCCTGGTGTAAATTTCGAATGATTCTGCTGTTATTAAAACAGGACTGCCATACAAGTGCATGGCAGTAGAAACAAAACAGTAACAAAAGAATATCGACTTATTTCTTGGGTGCTTCCATACCGTCATGAAGTTCGGTACGGCCGATCCGGTAGATTTTTGTTCCGCAGACCGGGCAAGTTCCAAAAACGACAGCGCTGCCGCGTTTATTGAATGATGGAGTTGCTCCAATAATCTCACGCTTGGCTTTACATTTTACACAATATCCTTCCATTATTAGCCTCCAATTTCTTTTCAATATAATAAGATTTTCGGTCTATAACTTGTTGGAATCATGAGTTTTGTCTCACACGCCACAAGCTTATTTCATAGTATATCAACAGTTACTCAAATATGCTATAGAAATCAAGCCATTTCCGCGAGAAAATTACAAATTTCAGCCCGGCAGTCTGAAACAGGAAGATTATCATGACAAAAAATACATGATTTCTCTTTCGGCGGGAAATGAAGGGCTCCGGCGCTAATCTCGTAAAACAGGGATAAAATGATAAAAAAGTACGAAAAAAGTGCCATTTATTGTGTTAATAAACGGTGCCCGCTGATTTTTTCCTTTTTTACGGATAACCGTCCGGTCCGGACAGTTATTTCCTATCATAAAAAAAATATTACATTTTTTTTACATATCCGGCCTTTAATTCGAAAGGGGTACCGTATTCCGGATAAAACAGCAATTCAAAATATGGGAAATCTGGATCCTTTTTGAATTGCCGGGATAAAAGCAGGAAGCTTGCGTTTCGCTTGTTCTTTTTGAAGGGATTCCCGTATTTCGGGACCCTATTTCGGAAAGCCGAGCAACCGTTCGAATTCAGAAAAATCTAATGAAGCAAAGCTCTGCAGCGCAATATCAGCGGCGGACATCTCTTCCACCCTTTTGGATGTGGCGATTCCCACGCATTTCATCCCGGCTGCTTCGGCGCCTTGCATTCCGGCCAAGGAATCTTCAATAACCACGCAGGCTTCCGGCGCCATATTTAAAGAGCGTGCGGCAAGCAGGAAAATATCCGGCGCGGGTTTGGGTGGTAAATAATTCCCGGAAATGATATTCCCAAAATAGTGCTGTATCTCCAGCGCCTGCAGTTCGGTCAGGATGGTCGAAAGCTCGCTGGAAGAAGCAATCGCCATAGGAACGCCGGCCGCATAAAAATGATCCAGGACGCGTTTCACACCGGGGACGAACCGGATGTTTCCTGTTTCCCTGATAATCTTATTGAATAGTTCATGATATTCCGCCGAAATTTGTTGTTTCCTGGTTTCCGGAAGCGCGTTGTCATAGATCAGATCCAATATTCCGGGGAATGACTTGCCGAAATAGCGCTGTTTATAGGCTTCGGAAGTTATTCTTTGCGGGGCATTATATTTTTCCAGAATGACGGTTAAGGCCTGATAAAAACTATCAAAAGAATCTGAAATTGTCCCGTCCAGATCCCAGAGAATCGCATATCGAGTCATTTTGTTATTCTTCTTCAGTGTTGCTGTCGCGTTCGCGCAGATGCGGGAAAAGGATAACCTCCCGGATCGTCCGGCTGTCGGTGAACAGCATGGTCAACCGGTCGATACCCATTCCGAACCCGCCGCAGGGCGGCATGCCATACCGCATCGCGCGCAGATAATCTTCATCTATCGGGTTGTTTTCATCGTCGTCGGATGCGTAAGCCCGGCCCAGCTCCAGAAAGCGGATTTCCTGATCAATCGGATCGTTCAATTCGGTGAATGCGTTGCAAAGTTCCATTCCGGCGATGAAGCCTTCAAATCGTTCGGTCGTGGTCGGATCATCCGGTTTTCTTTTCGCCAGCGGAGAAATTTCCCAGGGATAATCATACAGGAATGTCGGCTGAATAAACGCCGGCTCGAGATAATCGCCGACAAGCTGATCAATCAATTTCCCGCGCGGCGTTCCCGGTTTAAACTGGATGCTTTTCGCGGTCATGGCTGCCCCGAGGGATTCCTGATCCGGATATTGCGAAATATCAATGCCGGTTTTTTCCAGAATGCTGTCCCGCATATTGACCCTGGCCCAGGGCTTGGAAAGGTCGATCTCAACATTATTGTAGGTAAATTGGGTGCGCCCCAGCGCTTTTTCCGCCGCAAAGCGGATCATTTTTTCGGTAAAATCCATCACCTTCAAATAGTCAAAGTAGGCGCAATAAAATTCAAGCTGCGTAAATTCAGGGTTATGTTTATAGGAAACGCCTTCGTTGCGAAAATCCCGGCCAATCTCGTAAACTCTGTCAAGCCCGCCGACTAATAATCGTTTCAGATAAAGTTCGAAGGAGATCCGCAGGTATAAGTCCTGATGCAGCTGGTTATGATGGGTTGTGAATGGCTTTGCGGCCGCGCCGCCATAAATTGGCTGCAGGATCGGCGTCTCAACCTCAAGAAAGTCATTCATATCCAGGAATTCCCGCAATGCGTTGACGATTTTTGTCCGTGTCCTGAAAATTTCCCTCACGTTGGGGTTAACTGCCAAATCGGCGTAACGCTGACGGTACCGAATTTCAGGATCGGAGAATCCGGTATAACGGACCAATTCTCCGTCCACCATTTCTTCCTTTGCTGCCGGAAGCGGAGAAATCGCTTTTGCCAGTAAGCGGAAATCATCCACCAGCAGAGAAATTTCACCCGATTTTGTCCGCATCATTGACCCGTGCGCCTCGATAAAATCGCCGATATCGAAGAAATCTTTAAAAAACTGGAGTTTTTCACCTAACTCATTGATGCGAAGGAACAGCTGAATTTTTCCGGTGCTATCTTCGATATGCGTGAATGCCAGCTTCCCCATTACGCGCAGCGAGCGCATTCTTCCGGCAAGCGTAAATTCAACCGGCTGGTCCTTCTCATCGGTTTCCGCTTTTTCGAACGCGTTGCTGGCCTGACTGATGGTCGCGTCGATGTTCGCGCGGGTAGGGTAGGCGACAAGTCCAAACTGCTCTAATTTGCGGATTTTTTCAACCCTGATTTTTTCGAGTTCGTTAAGTTCCATCCAAATACCTTTTTTTGAGATTCCCTAAATTATTGTTTCATTCGGTAATTCAATTTGCGGCGTTTCCGGCTTGATTGTCGCTGTTTTTAGCCGGCATAAAAGAAACTACGGCAATGAGAATGCGTAATCGATTGATTGGCGAATGCCGAAACACCGGCGTTAATTATAGTTCAGACAAAGAACCGGATATGACACCGTGACCTGAAACCGGCAAATCGAAATTTGCGGACCCCTTTCAAAAGCGGAAAAATAGTGGTTCTTCCGGTTCCTGTTTTCGCACAGAACCGGGAGAACCACAGCGTACTTTTCCATCACTCGAATTGCTGGTTCGGAACGAAGGCGATGACAATGGCTCCGGCGCAATAGCTTTTTCCCTTACGGAAAATACTGCCGCCGGACAGCTTATCTCAGCAAGATGTGCTGCGTTCCGGATAAGACTGATGGCAGGATCGGCTACCGAACGTCAATGATTTTTATCTGGTAAGAGCCGATCGGCGCGGAAACCTGAACAATATCGCCTTTCTTGTGCCCGATAACAGCTTTGCCGATGGGCGACTCGTTGGATATTTTATTCTGGTCCGGATCGGCCTCCGGAGCACCGACGATTGTGAATGTCTCGACCGTATCCTCTCCTTCTTCCGAGATCTGTACCTTTGAACCGACTTCGATGATGCCATTGTTATCCGATGGCTCAACGATTCTTGCGACGGCAACCAGGTATTCTAATTCCTTGATTTTGCCTTCTGTGAACGACTGTTCATTTTTCGCCGCTTCATATTCAGCGTTTTCCAACAGGTCATCCCCACCGCCTTCAATTGCATTGCGCAACCGTTCGGATACTTCTGCCCGTTTGACATCGCGCAGATAATTGAGCTCGGATACAAGTTTGTCGTATCCTTCGCGTGTAAGAATTGTATTTGTCATATGTGACCCCTAAATACAAGATATTGGCACAATTAGAAATAAAAAATACCCCCCTCATCAGAGGAGAGCTAAAATAACTGTTTTGTGAGCGTACTGGGACTCGAACCCAGAACAAATGGCTTAAAAGGCCACTGCTCTACCATTGAGCTATACGCCCTTGTCAAAATTACTTGGCTATTCTAACACGCAGGTACTTTTGTGTCAATGCGATTTGATTTTTCGCATAAGACCACTGATCCGCAGTTCTTTCCTGGATATCCGGACCAAAAAATCGAACCACTGTTTCTCTGATATACGTGATATGTAACCTGTGAATTTTTCAAAAAACAAACAAAATGTTAATAAATAATTAATGTTTTTTGTCATAAAATCGGCTTGACAAGAGCTCGTCAGACAATATAATTAAAGCATAAATTAAGGAATGAGCACTTTGTAGCTAGTAGGGGGAAAAAAGCTCGGGTCGTTTCCGTCTTCCTGAGCAGTTTTATGGAAGACACTAATTTACACAAAAAAACCTCTGAGAAATCAGAGGTTTTCTTTTTCCCGGATCGCTCAGAATAGTTCGAACGCTTTTCCGGCGTTATAAAGCAGTTTCAGTGCCTGATAATTTCGCCAGTTCCAGGCGCTGACCGAGAGATAAATCGGGTTATCCTGCGCAAGCCCATGATTATTTAATTCCTGGGCCGATTTCCAAAAATTGAAGAATGGAATGTCATAATCTCTGGCGACCTGCGCGGTAACTTCGTTGATCCGGTTTCCGCCCTCAACGTTATCCGCTTTGGATGAAAGAATCGGCAGAACGCCGCGTCCGATCATCGTTTCGACGATTTCGGATAAATAATCGTAATAAACGTCCATTTCCAGCCCGGACATCCAGTTGGTCCCCAGGTTAATGAACATGATCGAGGGGTTGTGGATGCGCAGCTCGCAATCCAGCGCATTTTCGTTCGGTTCGCAAAGCGCCGGGTCCGCCCAGGTCGTTGTTAGTACGGAGGATCCGTTCATTCCGTCATGAACGGCGAGGCTCTCTATTGAAAAAGAGCCCCGGAAAAAATTAATAGCCTCCTGTAAATACAGATCCTCGTCTGCCAGCAGCCCGTCATATCCCATGTCATAGACGCCCATAAAAACATTCGGCGTGGACTGACAATCCCCGATTTTTGAGAAAACATGCGGGTTTGTCCCGAATTCCTCAACGCCTTTGCGGAAGATGTCTTTTGCGTTATCCGAGAATTCCGGCAGCACCGGCCAGATTTGCCAATGGCTGGCCAGCGGACGGACGTCCGGCGTGCTGGTCCCGCTGTTCGCGGAGGGTTCCGTTTCCGGGACCGATGTCGGCGTATCCGCCTTTGTGGGTTCCTGTGTTCCGGTCGGAGCCGGCATTTCCTCTGTGGCCGTTGCAGTCTGCGAAACGGCCGCAATTTGTGTCGGGGTGGATGTCCAGTCTGCCTCAATCGTCTGTTGAATTGAAGTTGACACGCTGGCTACTTCTGCGGACAGATCCTGGATCGTGGCATCATCGGAACGGCAGGAGGTGATGCCCGCCAGCAGGACACAAGAGACAATCGCTTGAAGAAATCTGTTTTTCCTGTTCATTTTCATCTTAAATAATTTACCATGAAATTCAATGAAAGGTGCCATTCGGCAGCAATTTCAGCGTTTCGAGATATGGGAAAGATTCTTTGTTGTTCTTTGGTTGTTGCACTCCGCACAACAACCAAAGAACAACAAGTTTTGCCTCTTTATTCGAAAAGAATGTCCAAAATTCGAATTCCTGCAGCAATTCGAATTTTCCAGAAAGGTCTCTTTTTTATATTTCGAACTGCCGGCCCGATAATGATTCATCGATGTGGATAGCACCCGGTGGTATGATTACAAGGTTCAGGTGAATTGGCAGAGCGGTTTTCAGGATAAATCAGGCCGGACAGAGGATCTATGTTTCTTCAGGAACAAAATCGCGAAAAATGGATTGTGCCGATAACCATCGGTTATTTTTTTACATTTATCAGCTTTGGCTTTATCGGCAGCGCGCTTGGACCGATTAAGCCAAAGCTGATAAATGTAAAAAAATAACCGATGG
>CALAEB010000007.1 GCA_937890875.1 uncultured Anaerolineaceae bacterium
ATTTCGGGTTTCAGCCTGCAGCCGGAGCTTACGCTTTAATACCGGAAAGCGTAAGCTCCGGCTGCAGTCTGAAACCCGAAATCTGAGGCCGGGATGTTCAGCGATTCAGCGGCTGCGGCGATAAATGGATAACGGCCCAGTTGTCGGACCGGGAGATTGCATAAAAAGTGATGGATCGCGGTATTACAGACAAATACGGTCTCGATGATGTGTTTCGTTTCCGTGCCGCTTTCTCTGCATAAAGCTTTGATCAGATCATTGATCGCTGTGATCAATGATTTTTGCAGCATTTCTCTGCCGTCGGGATTTGAATTGGCATAAGCGATGCGGCTGATCACATCTTCTCCGTAACTGATTTGCGGATTCATCATTCCCTGTCTGGCAAGCGTCTTCCCGGTGCTCAGATTGACCAGATATGCGGCAATTTTTGTCGTTCCGATATCGACTGCCAGCCCGAGTGGTGCGATTTTAGGTGGGAGGATTGCCGTAACCTGATTGCCGCGCAGGACGGCCTGAGGGTGCCATTGGAGAGACCGCAAATCATCCGCCAGTGCGTGGAGGACGGCATTTCCGATGGACGGATTGGTTATTCCCGCCGCTGTTAATGCATCTTTCAGCCGGATGGTATCCGCGCGGGAGTCGGTTATGGTTGGTTCGGCTAAGGAGAGTTCAAGCGTATCAACCACGCGTGAAGAAAGCGGAGTTTCCGTGAAAAAAACTTCCCCTTCGAGTTGGAGCCGCTGTTCCGTGAGAAGCGTGGACGGCGGAATATGAATTTTCAGGTCACTTAATGGCTTTGCCTGGCAGGCCAGTCGGATTCCGGAAGCAATCTCTTCGGCAGAAAGTTTTTGTCTTTCCGACTCCGAGAGCGGTGAAAGTGTCCCGCTCAGAAGTTGTACTTTACAGGCGGCGCAGGTGCCGTTTCCACCGCAAAACGCGACCAGGCGGATCCCCGATCTTTGCGCGGCAGTTAACAGTGTTTGATCTGGCCCTCCCTCTGTTTTCAGTCCGATTGGCTGCCAGTCAATTTGGATCGCTTCATTTTCTGCCGGATAGTTCTTTTTCATGGATGCCTGTCGTGTCTTCATGAACTTGTCTTGCGCTGGAGATTATGCTTGTTTTCGAAATCCTGCTAAGTGTATCATCTCTGTTTTGGCTTGACAAGCAGTAAGTATCGCCGGAAAAATTTAAGAAAGGACTGTTTGTGGCAATCCTGTTTATCTGCCATGTTTGGCCTGGGTGCCTAAAGTCCAGTCACTCTGCAGCCGAATTTCAAACCCCTGGTTTTTAACAATGGTTGGGTATAATTTATTCATTACAGTAGATCATGACTTGAGAGAGCAGCAGTTCGAGCGGGATCCCCATATTTCAAATTTTTGCTTGGAGAAGGAAACAGAATATGAAAGTGATCATTGTGGGCGGGGTTGCCGGCGGCGCCTCAGCGGCGGCCAGACTCCGCAGACTGGACGAGTCGGCTGAAATTATTCTTCTGGAAAGGGGCGACCATATTTCATTCGCAAACTGTGGTCTGCCTTATTATATCGGCGGTGAAATAACCGAGAAAGAATCCTTATTTTTACAGACGCCGGAAAGTTTCCGGGCCCGATTCAATGTCGACGCGCGGGTAAGAAATGAAGTCGTTCAAATTAACCCTCAAAAAAAGACCGTCCGGATCAAAAATCTTTCAGACGGCACAGTTTACGAAGAAACTTATGATAAGTTGATTCTTTCTCCGGGCGCCGAGCCGCTTAAACCTCCGTTCCCGGGGAGTGACGATCCGCGGATTTTCACCCTGCGAAATGTTCCGGACGCTTTCCAGATCCGCAATTTCATCGATGCAAATCATCCGCAGCGTGTCCTGGTTGTCGGCGGTGGTTATATCGGCGTTGAAATGGCGGAAAACCTTTGCAACGCGGGGCTTGAAGTGACGATCGCCGAATTAAGCGATCATCTGATTGCGCCGTTGGATTTTGACATGGCCTGTGTGGTTCATCAATATCTGCGGTCCAAAGGGATCCGTCTGATGCTGAAAACCGGCGTCAAAGCGTTTATACCGTCTGAAACCGAAATTTCAGCGGAAATCGGTGACGAGCTGTATTCCTTTGATTTTGTCGTTCTTTCGGTCGGCGTCCGTCCGGAAACGTCCCTTGCGAAAAATGCCGGATTGAAACTGAACCCGAAGGGCGCCGTGCTGGTCGATGCATATATGCGCACCTCTGACGAAAATATCTATGCCGTTGGCGATGCGATCGAAATCACGAATTTCGTGACCGGAAAGCCGGGATATATCCCGTTGGCCGGTCCGGCCAATAAGCAGGGCCGGATTGCGGCTGACAACATTTGCGGATTAAAGCGTTCCTATTCCGGCACGCAGGGCTCGGCTGTTTTGAAGGTTTTTGAAATGACCGTCGCAACAACAGGTTTGAATGAGGTCGCGGCGATCGCTTCCGGAATCGAAACAGAAAAAGTTTATGTTTGCCCATCGTCTCACGCCTCTTATTATCCGGGCGCAAGTGCTATGTTTTTCAAATTGATTTTTGAAAAGTCAAATGGAAAAATCCTTGGCGCCGAGATTGTCGGGTTTGAAGGCGTTGACAAGCGATGTGATGTGATTGCCACCGCAATTCGCGGCGGAATGACTGTTTTTGATCTGACATCGCTGGAACTTTGTTATGCGCCGCCTTTTTCATCGGCAAAAGATCCTGTGAACATGGCCGGGTATGTGGCTGAAAACGTACTGCTGGGGAAAGTGAAACAATCCTTTTGGCATGACTACGAAGCATTGCGGCGTGATGACAATGCCATTCTTTTGGATGTCCGTACCCGTTATGAATATCAGCAGGGTGCGATTGACGGAACGGTTCTCATTCCGGTGGATGAGCTCCGGGAAAACCTGGATCAATTGGATCGATCGAAGAAAATTTATGTAAATTGCCAGAGCGGACAGCGCAGTTATCTCGCTTGCAGAATTCTGATGCAGCATGGATATGACTGCTACAATCTGGCAGGCGGATATTTATTATATAATATAGTGAAATCTGAACTGAACAATTAATTTTTTATGCAGCCAGCAATCTGAACTGTCACGATCTGTTGCGAATGGGAAAAGAAATCTTGTGTCTGCTTCCAAATTCAAATTGCTGGCTGCGCGTGACTCATTAATCTGCATCAAGCAGTATTGTTATTTAATGGTAATTCAAAGTGTAAATCTGTTTCGCTTGAAATCGGTTCCTTTCCTGGTACGTACCCGATGTCATCAAATATACGCCGGAAAAGATGTACCCCGGCCGCTGGAGTTACGCCTGTGCCCCGATCATAAAAGAGGATGTTATGAATTCAAATTCGGATCAGCAGAAAACGGAATCGTTCAGACCTGAAATATTGGTATCCAGTCTGATAATTGTCATCCTCTTATCTGCAGTTTTCTTTCTGATTGTTCCGAAACAGTCGATCCTGATGTTCCAACAAAAACCGACGATCACACCTCAGTCTGAAATACAGCCGGCCACTCATTATTTTGATGATTTTCTTCCAATGGGCAGTGTGCTGTACCATATCTGGGATGCGGAATTTGCCGATGCAAGCCATCATCCGGTTCGGATATCCGATTTTGCTGGTAGGGTGCTTATTCTTGTCGTTCAAACCGAAACCTGCCAGAATTGCGGGCCGGCGGATTTGCTTCCGGTCCTTGAAAAGTTTCCGGGCATGTTGGCAGACGGGACAGAGATCGCGGGCTGGATTCTGCTCCCGGATGATGAAAAAACCGTTTTGGACATGAAAAATTCGCCGTTTCAGTCGTCCATCCTCTATGATGTGCAGGATGTTATGCGCCGGACGGGACTTAAAACCGGACGCTGCCTTTTATTTTTCAATCCATCCGGCATGTTGGTTGCCGGCGTTGAGGGAATTGACATCTCCGCCGATAGGATCCGGAATTATGCGGAGTATTCAGCGAACGGAGGATTTGAGAAGACGGAATCTTTTATCCTTGAAGAATTACTGGAATCGGATGGATCAATTTACTCAGGCTACCGTTTTCTGCCGTCCGGCGTGGTCCAAAAGGAAGATACTATCCTGTCGGAGTCTTTGGGAATTCTGCTTGAATACGCGGTGAATAAAGGGGACCAGAATTTGTTTGACCGGGTCTATTCTTTTATTAAGACCCAAATGACTGTTTCCGGATTGGTCGCATGGCGGATGGTCGGCAAAATCCCGGCCACAGTGAATGCGACGTTGGATGATCTGCGAATTATTGCCGCGTTGGATGCGGCTGAAGCGCGGTGGGGGGGATATCAAGCGGATATTGATACGAGGTCCGCTTCGCTTTTACAGTTCGTCGAGCGCAAAAAGATGCTGAGTGATTTCTACGATTGGGAATTAAAGAAGCAATCCGAGGAAACCAAGCTTTGCTATCTGGATATGGCCGCACTTGACCGCTTATCAGCCGACGCCCCGGAGTGGCAGGAAATTCGGGAGAGTGCAGTCGATACACTGAAAAATGGCGTGATTTCAAAAAATGTGCCGCTGTATTACGCGAGCTGGAATTTAAAAATGGGCGCATATCTGCCAACCGATCTGCATATGAGCGAGGCGATGCTGACAGTTTTGCAGTCTGCCCGTGCGGGTGTGATTTCGATTCAGACGGTGGATTATATAAAAACCATGCTGCGGGAGCATGGCATTTGGGGTATGTATAATATTTACGGAACGCCGGTCAACGGATATTTTTTCGAATCTACCGGAACCTATGCGATCCTGATCCAGGTAGGTCTGGAAATTGGTGACGACGATCTGGTACGGCTTGCGCTACGGCGGATGGAACATTTCCGCCTGATGGATGGAAACGACCGGTTTGTGGGTTCCTATACCGGCGATACACAGGGGATGCAGTATACGTTCGACCAATTGTGCGCGCTGATTGCCTGGCAGCAGCTGATTGATTCCGGCTGGTTTGAACGGCAGGCGGGATTGATGCAATGAGGATCAGATGGCAGGCAGACTGGCTGCGGCAACCGATTGGCCGACGCGGCGGGTTTCCTCGGAAGGCAAAGAGATGTTGATCGAGAGATTCGGGTATTCCGTTTTCAGCACAGTTTCGGCGTGCTCAAGGATGATATTTCCGCCCGGTCCGGACACGACCCTCCCCAGCAGCAAAACCTCTTCTGTATTGTAAAACAGTTTGTACAACTTCAGCGCGTACCCCAACCAGATGCCGATTGTCTTATAGATCCCAAGCGCGCGCGGGTCTTCTGCTTCCATCAGTTCTTGTACGACTTTCAGTTTTTCCGCCGGTGTTGCCTGTTCGTCCAGATTAATTCCGGCCGCCGGACATAGTTTAATGACCCCATCCTGGCTGAAATATTTAACGCCGCACCCGGTATCTCCGGACCATTCGTCCGCAATTGCGCTGGGAGCGAGATCCAGCGGCACAAATGCGAGTTCGTTGAGCCATCCGGTGATGTTTCCGTTTTGATCGATGTAACCGCCGGCTTCACTTGTGCCCATGGCAATCCCCAACACGCTGTTCTTCTTCAGGCTCATCGCGCCGGCCAGCGCGGCTACATCTCCGTCATTCGCTACGACCAGCGGAATATCCGGTCCGATCTCTCTGGCGGCGTCAATGTAGATGTTGGTAACGGCTTTCTGGAAATCTTCCGGCGGAACTTTCAGGAACAATGAGGCAATTTTTGTCTGATTGTCGATATAAATGCCGGCGGAGGACACACCGATGGCATCGACACGCGGCATGTGTGCGGCGGCTTTTTTGAAGGAATCAAGAATTCCGGCATAGTGATATGCCGGGTCGGCGTTGGTCTTTGGATGCCAGATGACCTCTTCGCTGAAAACCGGTTCGCCGTCGATTACGGCGGAAACTTTTCTGTCGCTTCCGCCTGCGTCAAACCCGATCCGGCAGCCGTTCAGATTTCTTCCGATGGGGATGGAGCTCTGCCTTTCTGTCGGCCGATCCGCATACTCGCAATAGATAACGCAGAATGGGCGTCCGTAAACCTGGCTCATGAAATCGCTGTCGAAACTGCGGGTTCCGCCCTCAGAGTATACGCGGGAAATAAATTGGTACATTTCATAATCGCCGCAAATATACAGTTTGTAACCGCCGCGGGTCCAAAGGATGCATTTTACGATCCGTTCAATGTAAAGCCGGTCCGCTGCCTTGTACATTTCCGTTCCGTGAATATATGTTTGGAAAACCTGGATCGATCGGTTGTCCCGTTCGAGCGCAACCGCTATCGGTTTTTTCGCGGATTGCAGGTAGCTTTCAATAAATGCGCTGAAAGGGATAAACTCGGGGTCGAGTCCCGGAATAAATTCGAATTTAACTGATATTCCAAGTACGTCTTTTTCCATAATTCTCCTTTTTCTGCTGCGAAACGTATTAAACCGGTATCTGTTTCTTGATATTGCGCTACCGTTTTGAGCAAAAATAGTCGGTGCGGCATACATCTGTATCTTTTATTTTATCAGGCTGAAAGGCACAGCGATCTTTTTCGAAAGACGAACTGCTGAACTGATATTTAGTATAACACTGCCTGCTTATTTGACATGAAAAATATTGAGAACCACTGATTTGAAATGAGAGGTTCTTCCTGAGCAAAACAGATCATTTTTGGTTCATTTTATCATTGCACCGTATTGTCGCCGGTCAAACGGTTTGATTTCCGCAGAGAATAGCTTACCGAAAGCAATATGACCAGCAGCCATACGCTGAAAACCCATGGATTGGTATGTGATCCGTTATTAGGAAATATCCCGGTTGAGACATTGATCATGGTATGAAAAATGAGCCCGGTAAACAGACTTTTTCCGCCGTACATATAGGCGTAAACCATCGCAATTCGCATCAGGATGTTTAGACAGCACATCCCGATGATCCATCCGGCCGGATGTGCCCAGCTCCAGGGAATAATATGCCAGACGCCCCAGACTGCCCCGATGATGATCCCCGCTCTGATCGGACCGTAGGCTTTGGTCAACGGTTCCGTCAGCACGGACGTCCACGCGAATTCTTCCGGGATTGCCCCCAGAAAGTAAAGAAGGAACATCAGCGGGATTTCCCGATATGGGAATACCGTTTCTGTTGGCAAAGCAAGGGATAATGACTTCATGGTGAAATAAGATAAAGCCACAGTCAACGGCATGCACACGAAGCAGAAAATTATTGACCACCGGCTGGTCTTGTTTCGGTCGAAGATCCGCGCAAATAAAGCGGTTATGCCTGTGAGGCCGTCTTCTTTCCATATGTATAGGATTGACAGGATGAACGGTACGAAAATCATTAAAAAACTGATCGGCAAACCAAAGGGCAGTCCTTCCACCGGGAAAAATGCGCCCCAAATGTAAAATGGCACTGAAAAAATTAAGATTAACAACAGAAAAATAAAATATTGAACATTGGTTTTTGTCACAATCATGCCTTATCAAATAAAGAATAAATACATTTCGATGCCGCTGTCGCAGCAGGTCTAAATTTGGAAAAGATGCGCTGCGGTTTTCTTGCTTTTCCGCTTTGTTCAAAGGAAATCTTCCGGTTTCGAATTACCGCCGCTGTTTATTATTCTAAGTTTGTATTTGAAAAAAAAGGTTATAATCCTAACATAATTCGGTTTAATTCATACAAATAAATATCATTCCGACCAAGACAGCTATTGGCTGCATTCGATCAAATTTACCAGGACATCATTATGAAAAAGATATCGCTTTTGATTTTCTTTCTGTTGCTTTTCATTACTCCTGCGGAATCTGTCGGGTACGGACAGGATAACCGGGAAACGGCATACGATCTGCTTAAAAATTCCGAAAAATATTTCCCGCGTTTATTGATCGATAATAAATACAATGAGAATTCCGGCTGGGATGTCTACGAAGAAATTTCGCTCGGGACTGTCATTGACCGAATCCGGAACGGCGTCTTGACCACGACGATTTTCAGTCCGGACCCAACAGGAAATGCAGGGATCAGCGCTTTTAACGCTGACACTTATTATGGAACGCTGACTGATTTTCATCTGCACACGGAATCAACATTGACGGCTGCGTTCCCGGAAA
>CALAEB010000008.1 GCA_937890875.1 uncultured Anaerolineaceae bacterium
GGAATATATCCCTTGTTTGCTTTCATTGAATCAGTAATATCCTTTGGCACATAGACAATCGGATTAATCGGATTGGTTTCGTCAAGGATGATTACTGCCTCAAATTCTTTCATGATAAATTTCTTTCTGTTTAAAAATGGAGCATCTGCGGCTGAGGATCCCCTGATGTTTTCTGTTTTATTCAGGAAGATCCTCTTTTTGTTTCCGGTTGCTGTGCGCCTGCTATAAGGAAGGGGAATCCTCCGGATGCCATTTTCGGGAATCGGCGGAGAGGAAATCATCCGCTTCCTTTGGCCCCCAGCTGCCCGGTTCATAGATTGTCAGCGGCTGGTGTCTGTCAGGGTCGTCCCAGGCATTCAGAATCGGGTCCAATAATTCCCAGGCCAGCTCCAGATGATCACTGCGGTTAAAGAGAGAGGCATCGCCGGTAATCGCGTCCATCAGCAGCCGTTCGTAGGCCTCCGGAATCGCTTTTTCGCCGAAAACATCCTTGTAGTGATATTCCAGATTAACTGAGCGGGTTTCTGCCACGGTATCAGGTACTTTCGTCTCGAATTTGACCTGGATCCCTTCATCCGGCTGCAGGAGGAGGATCAGCTTGTTGGAGGTGAACTCGTAGTTGGGAGGCAGCGGGAACATCAGATGCGGCGGGTTCTTGAATTGGATCGTGATTTCACTCAGCTTTTTCGTCATTTTTTTGCCGGAGCGGAGATAAAAAGGCACGCCTTGCCAGCGCCAGTTGTCCACATAAAACCGGATTGCAGCATAGGTGGCTGTTTTTGTCCCGCGTGCGACGCCTTCTTCTTCCTGATATCCGCGGTACTGGCCGCGGATGGTTTCATTGCAGATCTGTTCGGTGGGAATCTTGCGGATCGATTTGAGCACTTTTGCCTTTTCATCGCGCAGGTCATTCGCCTGATAAGACGAAGGCGGCTCCATGGCGACCAACGAAAGCAGCTGCAGCAGGTGGTTTTGGAACATATCCCGGACCACGCCAACCGAATCATAATACTTTGCCCGGTTTTCAAGCCCGACTTTTTCGGCGACCGTGATCTGAACATGATCAATGTAATTGCGGTTCCAGACCGGTTCAAAAATCGTATTCGCAAAGCGGATGACGAGGATATTCTGTACCGTTTCTTTTCCGAGGTAATGATCAATGCGGTAAATCTGGTCTTCCCGGAGTACTTTGTGAATTTCCCGGTTCAAAGTCTGCGCCGATTCCAGATTCGTGCCGAATGGTTTTTCGATGACGACCCGCCGCCAGCCGCCATTTTCCCGGTTCAGCCCGGTTTTTCCGAGATTTTCGGTAATAGCGGTGATGAAACCGGGGGGCGTGGCCAGATAATACAGCCGGTTTGCGCTTCCGTTTTCCAATCCCTCCAGCGCTTGAGTCAGACGAAAATAGGCATCCGTATCGTCAAAACTTCCGCGGAAATAGTGGATTTTCTGCGCAAACGTCTGCCACCTTTCTTCGTTAATCTCATAATCGGCGTGCTGATCGATACCTTCCCGCAGGGAGACCCGCAACTTGTCGTCACTCCAATCCCGCCCGGAAAAACCAATGATTTGAAAGTTCTCTTCCAGCCGTTTTTTCTGATAATTATTAAAAAGTGCGGGGATCAACTTCCGGTGAGTCAGGTCACCGGTGATCCCGAAGATAATGATTGAAACTGTGTTTGCCATGGTTCTCCAATCTTTTTTTGCCAATAAACCGATAATTCGAATTTTCGAAAAGGGCTCCGTGATTTTCCGTTTTATTCGAAAGAGGCTCGTAAATTCAGAAAACCAGTATCATCAGACGATCGTGTGTCGTCGGCTCGCGGAGCCCTTCCGATCCTGAAATGGCGATAACTGCAAATACATCTTTTTATAAGATAATCTCCCTGTCGTTCGCATCCCTGGTCCGAAAAACAGATAATTGCTTGGGATGCGTTAAAATCAAATTATTCTTCCCGGCCCGTTGTCTGTTGAACGGAAGGCCGGACAGGTTTCGGGCGGATTTTCAGAATTGGAAAATCATCTGCTCTGAATTCGATTATATACAGGAATGGGTGGTAACAGATGACAACACAACAAAAGGTTATGATTCATTCTTCAATCGGGGGTTTTAACCGGACCGTGGCCGCTCAGTTCGCGGAAATTGTTAATCAGGCGATTGAAGCGCAGGGGTTTGCGAACGCAGCGCTTTCCGGCGGCGGAACGCCCCAGGGTGTGTATGCTGTGCTGGCAGCGGAACCCTACCGATCGGCGATCCGCTGGGAGTCCGTTCATTTTTATTGGGGCGATGAACGCTGTGTTCCGCCGGAGGATCCGGAAAGCAATTATGGTCAGGCTGCGGCGATCTTGTTCCCGCGGATTCCGGTTCGGAAAGAAAATATTCATCGGATCCATGGTGAACTGGGCGGGGAGACTGCCGCTGCGGATTATGTCCGGGAATTGGCCCGCCGGAGGCAGGCCGGATACGGCTGGCCGGTCCTGGATATCGCGTTGATGGGTATGGGGGAAGACGGGCACACGGCATCGCTTTTCCCCGGACAATTCGTTCCGGATCCGGATGTTGCGCCGGCAATTGCCGTGACAGCAGATTATCAGGGACGGCCGGCGGCGCGGGTGACGTTGACGCCGCAGGTTTTCAACACGGCGCGGAATGTGCTGTTTCTGGTTGCGGGCGAAAAGAAAGCGCCGGTGCTGGCGAAAGTGCTGGCTGGAAATTCAAACCTTCCTGCGGGGTTGATCCATCCGGCGGCAGGAAATTTAACCTGGCATGTCGATCGCGCGGCGGCAGGAGGATTTTCATGAAAATCGCAATTTCAAGTGACGAACGGACCGTTCTGACCGATTTCGTCGTCGCAGAATTGGCAAAACGCGGATATCAGGTCATCTTATTTGGGCCGCTGGCGGATGAACCGCTGCCCTGGACATTGGTCACGGAGAAAGCGGCTGCTGCGGTTGCCGGCGGTGAGGCGGATGAAGGTATTTTCTTTTGTTACACGGGGACTAACCTTTGGTTTGACTTTG
>CALAEB010000009.1 GCA_937890875.1 uncultured Anaerolineaceae bacterium
AACCGCCAATCACCCGCACTGTGGTCGTCTTCCCGCAGCCAGATGGACCTAAAAGGGACACCAATTTACCTTCGTCAACATCCAACTGCAAGTTGTCCAGGATCTTCTTTTTATTGTCATAAGAAACGTCGATATTTTTTAGCTCGATAAACGCCATTGGCCAGTCCCTTCTTTATTTGCCACCGCGGACGATTTTTTCGCTGATCAACATAATCAGCAAAGACATGATCATCAGCAGAACCGAAAGTGCCGACACTGTCGGATCATAGTTATATTCGATATAATTCATCATCGCCACCGGCAACGTCACCATACCGGGCGCTGAGAGAAAGATAGTCAGCGGCACATTGTTGAACGCATTAATGAAAGCCAGAAGAAAAGCGGACAATATTGCAGACGAAATATTGGGCAGAACGATTTTAAAGAAAACAGTCACTCGATTCGCGCCCAGGCTCATGGCAGCCTCTTCAATAGCATAATCAAACCGGTCGATCCCGGCGCCGACTGTCCGGAAGGCATAGGTAACAACCGAAACCGTTAAGCCGGTTAACAGCGCCACGGTAACATTCAGCCGCAAACGGACAATAATAAAGGTAAACAGGGCAAAACCAACCACAACCTGAGGGATCAGATTGGGAGAGAAAAACAAATCTTTGATCAGGCGTTTTCCCTTAAATTGAAAGCGGCTGACAGCATAGGCGCCGGGAATCCCCACCAGCAGCGCAATCAGCGTAGCGCCAATGGAGATGGTAAAGCTCAATTTAAATGACTCCAGAAAACTCTTCGTGCTGAATACCTTTTCGTACCAGCGCAGACTGAAGCCGTGCGGAGGAAAACTGATATAGCTTTCTTCGGTGAAGGATGTCATGGCAATCAGCAAGAGCGGCGCAAAAATAAAAAAATAAACAAGAATCACCATCAGTAGCTGGAACTTACTCTTTTTCATTAGATCTACTTCACTCGCTTGCTTCGGCTTTATTCAACTTTGCGGCAATATGATTGAGAACATTCACAACCACATACGAAGTTACGATCATCAACGCAGCGATCACCGATGCGGAATTCCAATTTCCCAATAACATGGCCTGCTGATAAATCAAAGTAGACATCACCATATTGCGGTTGCCTCCCAGCATTAACGGCGTGCTGTATGCTGATGCCGTTCCGGCAAAGACCAAAACACACCCGACAATGATTCCCGGCATGCTCAATGGAATGATGATACGGATAAAGGTAACCAACCGGTTGGCGCCCAAGCTTAAAGCGGCCTCCTGAATTTCATCACTGATATTTTCCATCACCCCTACCAACGAAATCAGCATAATCGGCAAAAACAGGTAAACAGAACCAACGATAATCGCCCCTTCCGTATAAAGCAACTGAATTGGCTCTGAAATCAGGCCGCTGCTCACGAGCATGGTATTCAGAATTCCGGTCTTTCCCAAAATGGTCGTCCAGGCGAAAGCACGGACCACTGTGTTCGTTAACAGGGGGAAAGTCGCCAGCGCAATCATCAGCCCCTTTTTCGCCGCTCCCATACGGGAAATATAATAAGACACCGGCACCGCCAAGACAATGCAAATAAGACAGGTAATAACGGAAATCCGAATCGTGCGGAAAAAAATCCCAAGATAAAATTTATTGGTGATAAAGTTTTGATAGAGTTCAAATGAAACGGTTCCTGCTGGGAAAAAAGTGGGAATAATAATGCGCAGCAGTGGAATAATCAGGAACAAGACAAGCAGCAGTAGCCCCGGAAATAATAATAAATATAACCATCCATTTTTCTTCACCCAGACACTCCTGAAAAACCGTTTTACGTTCCCGGGAAACAGCAGATACAAAATCGATAAATTACAAAAACCGCTTCAGATTTTTACCGATGAGATTTCTTGTCAAAAATTAAAAAGCTGCAGCTTTTTAATTGAACAGCCCCAATATTCGAATTCGCCATAAAACAAGCTGTATTTTCCTGTAAAAATTATTATATGAGACGCAGAGCATTAAATCAAATAAATAGTATTTATAATTTTCATAACTTTTGGTTATAAGGAGCGCTCAAATGTATATCAAGGAAATTAATTACATTCTTAAAATTCAGCAATATGCCAGTATTTCTAAAGCGGCCGAAGAAATTTACATCTCACAGCCTGCGCTGAGCAAATTTCTAAAAAACCTTGAACAACAAATTGGCGCGCCATTATTCAGCCGGATCGGAAATACCCTTATCCCGACACACGTAGGGAACCGATACCTGGAATATGCCAGGGAAATTGCCGATTTGCAGGACAATTGGAATCTGGAGTGTGTCGACATGTTGGGTGAAGCGCGGGGAAAGTTTTCGGTTACGCTGCCGCCTTTACGCAGTTCCTGTATTATTCCCGACATCCTGCAAAAGTTTTATCAGCGATATCCGCAGGTGCAGGTAACAATTACCGAAGAATCCAGTCTGGTTAAAAAACACTGGCTGTCATCAAAAGACATTGATCTGGTGATATACAGCGACACTGAACCTCAGCTTTCTTTGATTTACGAAGATTTAGGAAAAGAGGAAGTGGTCTTAATCATGTCGCCGGATAATCCGCTGGCGGAAAAGGGCATCATCCGTGAAGACTGCCGTCACCGCTGGCTTGATTTGGAGCTGGTAAAAGATGAACATTTTGTTCTGAATTCCCCGGATCAGGCCACGGGCCGGTTGGCTATGCAGCTGCTGGAAACAGCCGGAATCACGCCCAATGTATTGCTGCAGACCCGCAATACCGACGTGTCCATCCGGATGGCAGCCGCTGGGACAGCGCTGGCATTTGCGCCGGAGACCTATGTCAGGAACATTAATTTCGAAAAAAAACCGCTGTACTTTTCAGTAGGGAATCCCAAAACAGAAATAACGCTGTATGTATTCTATCAGAATGGGCGTTACTTACCTTCGTATGTGAAGCATTTTATCGAATTAGCCAGGGAAGTCATGGCGGCGGCTGTAGTGGACAGATAACGGCAAACGATTGGTTCAGTTCTTTCTTTTTCGCAGAAACTCTGTCAAGCAAACTGAATCCCAGGGTAATCCGCGCTGATCACCCCTCACTACACCGGACCGATTTTGATATGCAAATCATGAAACAAAAGTAGAATTTTGAAACGGCATACGAACCTTTCTACACAAGCGCCCTGCAGGGGCATCCAT
>CALAEB010000010.1 GCA_937890875.1 uncultured Anaerolineaceae bacterium
CCTGTCCCGTTTACAAGCCATTGACGCCACGCTTTACGAGGCGGCTAAAATTGACGGCGCTAATCCGATCCAGCAGTTTGTCTATGTCACATTGCCTGAGCTGCGTTACGTGCTTGGGGCAACGTTTCTGTTGCGTTTAATGTGGACATTTAACAAATTTGACGATATCTTTCTGTATACAGGCGGAGGTTTCGGTACAAAAGTGCTGCCGGTCCTGACTTATGAATTCAGTTTCCGTTTGTATGACTTCGGGCGCGGCGCAGCAACCGCAATGATTCTGCTGTTGTTTTTGGCGGTGTTTATGTTCATTTACGTCAAAGTGGTAATGAAGAAAGTTGAGAATTCATAGTGAAAAACGAAAGGAAAAACTTCATCGGTCATTTGGCGGCCTGGATCAATTGGAAACGGTTTTTATTCTCAGCTTTGATGGTTTTCATCCTGACCAGCATCCTTTTTCCTTTTTACTGGATGGTAAGCTCCTCATTTAAAACCAAAGCCGAGATCGGTGGTCGCCATCCCGTTTATATTCCAGGCGCACTTCGGCTGGACGCGTTCCGGGAGCTTTTTGACCCCGCGAATCCCAGCTTTCAGAATTTCGGCAGAAACATCCTGAATACGCTGAAAGTCTCCGTTCCTACCGCAATCATCGCGGTTATTCTGGCTGTGCTGGGAGCTTACGCGATTGCCCGGCTGAAATTCAAAGGAAAGAATTTTCTGCTGAACAGCATTTTAATTGTCTATCTGTTTCCCGGCGTGCTGCTGATTATCCCGCTGTTTGCCATGCTGGCGCAAATCGGCGATAAGCTGGGTTTTAATGTTCAGGATAATCTGGTCGTGTTAATCTTCACTTATCTGGCGCAGACACTGCCGGTGGCATTGTATATGCTGACCAATTACTTCCGCACGATACCGGATGAAATTGAACAGGCCGCCATGGTCGATGGCTGCACCCGGCTGGGTGTTATCTGGCGGATCACATTGCCGCTATCCGTACCCGCGCTGGTATCCGTTACAATTTATACGTTTATGATCGCCTGGAATGAATTTCTGTATGCCCTGGTCTTCCTTAATGACCGGATGATGTTCACGATGCCGATCAAGATTAACACGATTTTCAATGATCCGAGCCCGCGGCCGAATGTGGTCATGGCAGCTTCGACCATTATGACCGTCCCGATCATTCTCCTGTTCCTGGCGCTGGAACGTTATCTGACGGAGGGACTGACTGCCGGCGGCGTGAAAGGATAAGCCGGACCAAGCCCAACCCGGAACCAAATTCACTGCCTATGACGAAAGACTGTTCCTGAGGAATTCATGCCTATGATACATCGCCTGACCAAAGAAACCCAGCCCATCCGGCACCTGTCCGCCGCTGACGAACGGATCCGGCACCTGATCGAAACCGTCGGTGAAATCGAGATCCACCGGGATAACGATCCGTATGGCTCGCTGGTTGAAACGATCGTCGGACAGATGCTTTCCGGCAAAGTGGCGGACATCCTGACCGACCGGCTGACAGCGCTTTGCGGCGGCGGGATCACACCGCAGGCCATTTCCGGGCTGTCGGTTCCGCAGTTGCGCGCGATCGGCCTGTC
>CALAEB010000011.1 GCA_937890875.1 uncultured Anaerolineaceae bacterium
GCGGCATTTTCCCTTTGGAAATGCTGTTCGCGCAGTTGGAGGCCGCTGGAAAAAGGCGAAGTGGCGCTGGAGAATTATAAATTTGATCAGTTTGGCCTGAAAATCGGCGACCGGATCGTGTTCAAGACCGGAAGCGGGTCTGAGATTCCGCTGACCATCCGGGCGCGCGTGCGGGATCAGAGTGTCGGAGCGGCTGAATACAATAATGTGTTTATGATGCCGGCGAACGCCTATGTCAGCCGCAGTACGCTGCGCAGTCTGGAAATGCCGGAGACCTGGAACCTGCTGCGGATTGTCGTCAGCGGCGACGGGAATGACCAGGAACGAATTGCGGCTGTTGCGGATGAATCCAGCCAAAAACTTGAAAAAGCCGGTTTCACGATTTATTCCATGGCGGTTTCACTCCAATCATCCCATCCAATCGCGGATTATGCGGATGCGATTGTGATCATTCTGCTGCTGATCGGCGTGCTGGTACTCTTCCTGAGCGGAACGCTGACGTATAATACAATTTCCGCCACTTTAACCGGCCAGACCAGCCAGATCGGGACGATGAAAACCATCGGCGCCACCTATGCTCAATTGGTCCGTATGTATACCCGACTGATTTTCTATTATTCACTGATTGCGCTGGGGATTGCCATTCCTACCAGTATGCTGGTGGCCAAAATCTGCCGGGAGTTTTTATCCGCCAAAATTAATTTTGCCATCGTGCGCGAGGGTGTTGTCTGGGAAGCGGTGTTGTTACAGATTATTCTGGGGTTGGTGGTGCCGCAGATCGCCGGTTTTATCCCTGTTTCCCGGGGCGCCGGTGTCAGTATTCGGTCTGCGCTTTCCGGGATGAATACCGGAACGGAAGACAAGTGGGCGCCGTCGGCATGGATTAACTGGATGACCCGTGTCTTTTCCAGACCGACGGTCCTCTCGCTGCGCAATACATTCCGCAAGCGGCTGCGACTGTTTCTGACTTTATTTACGCTTTCGCTGGGCGGCGCGATTTTCATTGGCACGTTTAATGTGAACAAAGCGATCGATCAGCACATCCAATCCATCGGCAAATATTTCCAGGCGGATCTTTACGTGACGACGAATGTGCCTTACCGTTTCGACCGGATATGGAACAGCCTGTCGGCTATTGACGGTGTGGAGGCGGTCGAAGGCTGGGGCACGGGAACCGGGTCCCTGCAGCCGGCGGATGGTTCTGAGGGACCATCGGTCACGCTGATTGCCGTTCCGGAACATTCGGCGCTGATGACGCCGACGATCGAAGAAGGCCGCTGGCTGAATTCCGATGAACAGAACGCGATCGTGCTGAGTGAGCGGTTTCATTATTCCTATCCCGATTTGAAGGTTGGAGACTGGATCACGCTGGATATTAACCAGACAGGGAAAAAGACAGATTGGCAGGTAGTCGGTTTTTTCACGATGGCCGGTAAGTCGGGCGGTTTTATGGCCTATCTGCCTTTTGAGGTCTGGACGAAAGTTTCCGGTACTGCAAACCGAGTCACCCGTTTTGAAGTGGTGACGAACCGTGAAATGGACGAAGCCGAATTAAAACGTTACGCCGATACGCTGGAGGATACGCTTGAACAAATGGGGTACAGCGTGAAAACGGTGCAGCCGAATGATACTTTTGTGGGTGACGCGGCGGCCGGGCTGAACGTGCTGACGGCTTTTATGCTGATTATGGCGCTGCTGGTAGCTTTGGTAGGCAGCATTGGGGTAACCGGCACGATGTCGTTGAATGTGATGGAGCGGATGAGCGAGATCGGCATTCTGCGCGCGATCGGTGCTTCCAACCAGGCGGTGATGCGGAATGTATTGGTTGAAGGATTACTGATCGGGCTGATGAGCTATCTGTTCGGTTCGCTGCTTTCTATACCGATCGGCCGGCTTTTGACGGGTGCAATCGGCACCGCGATCTTTGGCAACACGCTGGGTTGGGGGTTCGACTGGAAAGGTTATGCGCTGTGGTTTGCGATTTCGCTGGTCTTCTCACTGCTGGCCAGCCTTGCTCCGGCGCGAAATGCGGTCCGGCTGACGATCCGGGAGATTCTCTCGGCGGAATAAGGACTGGACTGGCCGGCAACAGAATAACTTTCTTTAATTTGAAAGGGAAAATCTATAATTGGTTCGAATATCAAAAGCCAAGTTCATTGAAAGATTTGTCATCCCGACCCTCGAAGGTGCCACTTGCGGTATCCGAAAGCGAGATGACACACTTTGACTTGAACCGTATTGCGAATGGCTGCGATCAAACGCGGCGACCCGGATGGCGGTCTGATATTTCGAAACAGGAAATACCCTTTCAAACAAAAAAGAGGCGAACTGCTGTGTATTTCTCAAGTTTCGAATTGCCGGTGATGACAAAGCACCGGTCTGGAATCGCTGAAACGATCAGATGATGGAGGAAAAATGAAGAAAAAATTTTTGATTCTCGGTATAACTTTGCTGACAGTGATCTGCGCAGCCTCTTTAGCACCGCTCGCCCAGAGTGAGCCGGCGGATCCAACTGTGGATTTGCCGCAGGCGGAATCACTTCCGGCCGCTTCTTCGGCTGCCGGAAGCACGATTGTGGCTGAAGCGAAACTCCGTCCGGCGAAAGACGCGGAATTGGGTTTTCAGGCCAACGGTGTCGTTGCCTCCCTTTTGGTCAGCGAGGGGGACATGGTGAAGGCGGGGGATGTTTTGGCTACGCTGAAGGGGACGGAACAATTTGATCTGGCTGACGCCCGCGCCCAATTGGAATTGCTGCAAGCCGAAAAAGAGCTGAAAGCGCTGCA
>CALAEB010000012.1 GCA_937890875.1 uncultured Anaerolineaceae bacterium
AAATAAGAATATAAGAAAAGGAGCTGTTTGGGTTGCTATGAGAATACCAGATGGGGCTGTCGATGACCAGCGCATGGATGTTCAGGTCGAGCGCTTGCCGGATCTCTTCGGCGGTTTTATTGTTGCCGTGAAAATGGATCTGTTCGGGAGCAAAGCCGGCTTTTAACGCGACCACCAGTTCAGCCAGGCTGACGACGTCCACTTCGATTGCCTGTCCGGCCAGTTTGGCCGCGAATTGCTTCGAAAAATAGGCTTTTGCCGCGTAAGCTACGGCGCCTGCGGCCGGGTAATGTTCTTTCAGCAGCCGCTGCAGCGTCTGAATATTCGAGCGGACTGTCTGCCCGTCATAGAGATAAAGCGGTGTGCCGAAATCGCGGGCTAGCGTTTCCGGATCGCTGCCGGCGATGGTCAGGCTGCCATCTGCTGACAGAATGGCTGAAATGGGATAAATGGTCTGGTCTTCTGTAGTGAGTAGGTTCATTTTGCCCTTCCGTAAAAAAATTGAAAAAGTCGTTTGAGCGAGGGTATTTCCCGGCGTTTCCGCACTGTTTTTTTTGGCGTCCCAGATACGATTCGATTATACATCAGTGGCGACGCTGGGTTCCGAGAAACATACCGGAAACCGGTTTTGAGATTTTGATTTTTTTATCTGCAACTTTTTTCCATGGAAAAACATCTTATATGTATAAACAACAGAAAAATATTCTGTTCTCGTAACAAAGGAGTGGAAAATGAAAAAGAGAATATGGATTACATGGTTGTGTTTCGCCATGTTGTTTTTGCTATTTGCAGCGGACACATGGGCGCAGACGGAAGAAAATCCCTGTACGGACAATTGCCCGGAAGGAGATTATTCACAGGTGGATTGGGATGTTCAACGTGATAAATCGCTGACGGAAGAGAATCGGATTAAACAATTCCCTGAGTTTTGGCAATTTTTCGAGGACGCGGATTATGGCGTGGTGATCGAATATCCGATAGACTGGATCATTAATACCAACATTGATCAGACGGATAATCGGCAATTTCCCCTGCGGCAGCGATCTCTGAGCGACACTTTTATGTTTGTTAATCTTGCTATTTTTGACAACCGGGAATTTCAAACGGCTGAGGAATGGCTGAAAGACGACGAAGATGGGCTCTATGCGATCATGGATCCGGCGCGCATCACGCCGATTTCCGTTAATGGGCACAAGGGCCTCTACTACATTTCGGACGACGCGATGATGAATTATATTGACGTCTTCATTCGGAACGAGAAATATATGGTTCGGCTTACTTACGCAAACATAACCAACCAAAAGGCGGACATGGATACTTTCTGGAAGATGCTGGAAAGTTTGCGCTTTCGGGATGACCCTGTTTCGTTCGTGGGTAAAACCGATATTCCGCAGGAGATCATTGATGAATCTTATACCTATCCGCCTGTTTCATTGCGCAAGTTGAGCAGTGAGGTGCAGCCCTATGGAACCGCCACGTGCTGTGGGATGACGACGCCGGGAGGCAACTACTTTGATTGCTGTGCGACAGACCCAAACGCGGGGAATTGCACCTGGTATGTGTATCATTACTTTAAGGTCAATAAAGGGAAAGTAATATGCTTTACCGGAAATGCCAATACCTGGTGGAATCAGGCAAGTGGCTGCGGGTTCCGGCAGAGTAGTATCCCGGTAGTTGGTGCGATTGCCTGGTCTGCTACAGCCGGTCCAACCGGACATGTTGGGATTGTAACAGCGATTCGCGAAGGAGGAATTACAATGCTCCAACAATGGTATTGTAATACAAGCTGCCCGGGGTATAGCTGGCCATCTACGTCCAGTTATCAATATATGATCCCATAGTAGTAACAATCAATTTCAAAATGTTGGTTCTATCGTTTTCTTTAAAATCCCAGTTGAACTAAGAATCTTCTAATGACATGGATGGATTCCAGGTTATCGTCAAATAGAAAATATGACATTTTGGAAGCAGAGAAGCTGTAATTTTTTCATTACAGCTTCTTCATTTCTTATTTTCTGGTAAAAGATAGGCCTCCAAATTGTTTGAAATTGCTTTTTTAATTCGGAATGATTTAATAAATTTCGAATTTCCGGATTGGGAACATTTTTTTGCGGGATGCGTTAATATTAGCAGTACCTGAGAATAATATATGTCAAAAACAGAAAGGGGAAGGAAAATGATTTCCTTCAATATTCCTCCTTATTGCGGCACGGAAGAAACTTATATCCGGGAGGCGATTCAGAATCATAAAATCTCCGGAGATGGACCGTTTACCAAAAAATGCAACGCCTGGATCGAAGCGAACACGGGCACCGCGAAATCGCTGCTGACCACCTCCTGCACCAGTGCGCTGGAAATGGCGGCGCTGCTGTGCGACATTCATCCGGGCGATGAAGTGATCATGTCGTCGTTCACGTTTGTCTCCACCGCCAACGCGTTTGTGCTGCGCGGAGCAGAGATCGTCTTTGTGGATATCCGTCCGGACACGATGAATATTAATGAGCAGCTGATTGAGGCGGCGGTCACCGACAAAACGAAAGTGGTTGTGCCGGTGCATTATGCGGGTGTGAGTTGTGAAATGGATCCGATCCTGGAGATTGCCCGGCGGCACAATCTGTTTGTGGTTGAGGACGCCGCGCAGGGGATCATGGCCAGTTACCACGGGAAACCGCTGGGCGCGATCGGCGATTTCGGTTGTTTCAGTTTTCATGAGACTAAGAACTACAGCATGGGCGAAGGCGGCGCGCTGCTGATTCAGGATCCGAAACAGGTTGAACGGGCGGAAATCCTGCGGGAGAAAGGAACCAACCGCAGCCAGTTCTGGCGCGGACAGGTCGATAAATATACCTGGGTGGATTGGGGATCTTCTTTCCTGCCGAGCGACTTAAACGCCGCGCATTTGTACGCGCAGCTGCTGCAGGCGGATGAGATCAACCGCAACCGTATGCAGAGCTGGCAGCGTTATTATGAAGGGCTGCTGCCGCTGGCGCAGGCCGGAAAAATCGAACTGCCGGTCATCCCGGAAGGGTGTGTCCATAACGGGCATATGTTTTACATCAAGGCCCGGGACCTTGAAGAGCGGCAGGCGCTGATCCGGTTTTTGAAAGAAAATGGCGTTGAAGCTGTTTTCCATTACATTCCATTGCACAGCTCGCCGGCAGGGAAACGCTTCAGCCGTTTTCATGGCGAGGATCGTTATATCACGCGCGAAAGTGACCGGCTGCTGCGGCTGCCGCTGTATTACCGGCTGGATCCGCTGGATTTATCGAAAGTGGTCGAAACGGTTTACCGCTTTTATGAACAGCAAAGGCCGGCCACGGGATGAAGCTGGCGGTTCTGCAGTCGAATTACATCCCCTGGAAGGGATATTTCGATATTATTCATGATGTGGATCTGTTTCTTTTTTATGACGAGGTGCAATATACCAAGAATGACTGGCGGAACCGGAACCGGATATCCACCCAGAACGGTGTTCAATGGCTGACCGTTCCGGTCTCCGCCGGGCTGGACACGAGGATCGACCAGGCAAAAATTGTCCGGGATCGCTGGCAGATGAAGCATTTTCAGGCGATTGTGACCTCATATGCGAAGGCGCCGTATTTCAGTCAATACCGGGATTTTCTGGAATTTGTTTATCTGGATTCGGAATGGGAATTGCTGTCCGACCTGAATCAGTTCCTGATCCGGAAAATTGCTGCCGACTTTCTGCAGATTCACACCCGTTTTGGAAACAGCCGGGATTATCCTTCTGCCGGCTCCGGCCATGAAAAACTGCTTTCGCTGGTCAGAGCGGCAGGTGCCCAAGCCTATCTCTCCGGACCGGCTGCCAAGCATTATATCCGGACAGAGGATTATGACCGGGCCGGAATTCAGCTGCAATGGAAAGATTATTCGGGATATCCCGAGTATCCGCAGCGGTTCCAGCCGTTTGAACATTCGGTGTCCATTTTGGATCTGCTGCTGAACACAGGGCCGGATGCGCCGTATTTTATCTGGGGATGGCGTGAGGATCTTCCGCCTCAGGATTCCAAAATATGAAATGTCCCTCTTTATTCAAAAAGAGGGACATTTATTTTATATAAGGCGCAGTCATATTTCGGAATCCTGTTTCCGTCTGAACCGCTTTGCAAGCGGATCAGGTGAATATTTCGTTCAGATGCGTCTCAAGAATTTTTTGCGGGCTGAAATCATGCAGCAGAATTGTTTCCGGGTCAATCCCTTCGATCGCGGCTTCCGGGAGGCAGCCGACCAGCTCGGAATGATTCGGGAAAACTCCCATCGCCGCCGCTTCGGCTTTGACGCTTTCAAATACGGTTCGGAGCGAGGTTTCGCGGAAATTGGTCAAATTCATCGAAATTTGGGCTTGTCCGTTGACCAGCATGCCCAACGCTTTGACCGACTTCAAACCGCCGGAAGATTCACGGATGGCCTTCGCGATCATCCTGGCGACACGGATATCACTTGAATTCAGAAAAATATTGAAGGCGATCAAAAAATCGCGCGCGCCGATAACCGTGGCGCCAGCCGGGCCGATCACAGCAGGGCCGAAATCCGGTGTATGCGCGGTGTCCGTGCCGATGCGTTCCTTCAATTTTTCATATTCACCTTTCCGGATCATGGACAGGTCCCGATGTTCTGCCAGGACGGCTGCCTGCCCATATAAAAAGGCGGGGATGCGTAATTCTTCCCCGACCCGCTTTGCGAGCCGGCGCGCGATGCAGATGCAATCCTGCATGCTTGCGTTTACAAGCGGGACAAACGGGACGACGTCGGCCGCGCCGATCCGCGGATGGCACCCTTGATGTTGATCCAGATTAATTTTTTCCGCCGCTTTCCTGATCAGGAGAAATGCGGCTTCCTCGATCGCTTCCGGCGAGCCCAAAATCGTGAAGACACTCCGGTTGTGATCGGGATCGGAATGGATATCGATCAGCTTCAGCGGAAGGTCGGAAGGAATCGCCGCCGCGATTTCCGCGATTACCGTTTTATTTCTGCCTTCAGAAAAGTTCGGAACACATTCGACAATATTTTCAGACACTGCACCCTCTTCCATTATTATTCGTTTGTCGAGGAATGATGATCTTCGTAAAAATAGTAGTGAATAACTTCGCGGACGGTCGCCATTATTGGAATGGCGAGCAGCAGGCCGGGAATCCCGAAAACTGCGCCGAAAAAGGTCATCCCGACCAGAGCGATCAGCGGATGAATTTCTACGGCGTCTCCGACAATTTTCGGCTGGATCAGCCAGTTTTCCAGCTGCTGGATCAGCCAGTACATGCCGATCACAAGCAGGGCAAAGAGACAGTTCTCGATGTCAAGAACGGTTGAGCCATTAATAAAGGCGATCACGGCAGCGGGGATGCTGGCAAGTACCGGTCCGAAACGGGGGATGCCTTCCCCAACGCCGGCAATCACCGACAGGATGAAGATGTTCGGCAGGCCGATGATTCTTCCAAACACATAAGTCAGCGCAGCAATGACGACCATCAATATCAGCTGGCTTTTCAGATAATTAATCCATAATCGGGTAATTCTTTTAATCAGCATAACTCTAAATACGAAGAACTAAGAAATCTGTTGCAGTGCTCGGCAATTCGAAATTTAGGTAAGCCTTTCGAATAAGGAGAGAAAATTTGTTGTTCTTTTATTTTTGCGCTCCGCGCAAAAATAAAAGAACAACAAAGAATTCTTCTCATATTTTCGAATCGCTGTGCAGTGCTCTGATTTTATGCCAACTTCCCGAATCTATTATATAATCGGTACAGCATTTTGTGAGCCTACCGGTTATCGATTTTTGTCCTGCGGAAGTGCCATATTCATTCACTGCAAGGCCGGTGTGATGCGTTTTTCTTAACAGCCGGCTGAAATGGAACGGGAATAACGTTTTTTTGAGCTGTTTCCCGGCATGCTGCGAGGGATCCGAAATTGTGAATCGTTGCTCCGGAGTGGTAATATTTGACTTTGGTATAATAGGTTTATCGTTAAGAAAGGCTGAAAACTATAGATCTTGATACTTCCTATTCAAATTCAGGTAAACGAATTTGAATGCAGCAACTCGAATTTTGAAAAAAAGATTTTCAGTGGTCGTCCTGTTCGTTCGAAAGGGATCCATATATTTCGAATAGCTGCTATAAAATGAGTACTTATTGAGAAACATAAAAAAGAATTTGGAGCTATCATTTGGCATTTAATCCATTAAATTGGCTGATGGGCCTGTTTTCCCTGGATATCGGGATCGACTTGGGGACGGCAAACACATTGGTCTATGTTCGCGGTAAAGGGATTGTGATTAACGAGCCTTCGTGGGTTGCGGTAGAGAAACGCACCCGGCGTCCGGTTGCGATCGGAGCGCAGGCGAAAGAAATGGTGGGGCGAACTCCGGCCAACCTTCAGGTTGTCCGTCCGTTGAAAGACGGGGTCATTTCTGAATTCGAAATCACGCAGGCGATGCTGGGTTATTTTATCGGCCGGGCGCATCAGCAGACGATTGCGCCTTTTCCGCGCCCGCGCGTGGTTGTCGGAATTCCCAGCGGCGCGACAGATGTGGAACGGCGGGCCGTTTATGATGCCGCAATGGCCGCAGGCGCCAGAGAAATCTACCTAATTGAAGAACCGAAGGCGACCGCAATCGGCATCGGCTTACCGATCAACGAAATCCGCGGGACGATGGTGGTTGATATCGGCGGCGGGACGACCGAGGTAGCGATCCTTTCGATGAATGAAATTGTGGTATCACGTTCCTTGCGTGTAGCCGGTGATGAGATTGATCAGGATATTTTAAATTACATCCGGTACAATCTGTTTATTGGTGAAAGGATGGCGGAACAAACAAAGATTTCGATCGCCTCCGCGCATCCGCTGCCGACAGAAAAAACGATGGTGGTCCGGGGGCGGAATCTGGTGACCGGGTTACCGGAGGCAATCGAAGTTTCCAGCGTGGAAATTCGGGAAGCAATCTCCGGATCGATTCAGGTAATCGTTGATACGGTCAAAGATGCGATTGACGAGGCTCCGCCTGAACTGGTGGCTGACCTGATCGAAACCGGGATCTGTCTTTCCGGTGGCGGATCGCAGATTTTGGGCATGGCGGAACGCTTAAATGACGAGTTAAATATTCGTATCTGGGTCGCGGAAGATCCGTTAACCTGTGTGGCTCGCGGAGCAGGAATGGTCTTGGAACACC
>CALAEB010000013.1 GCA_937890875.1 uncultured Anaerolineaceae bacterium
CGGTGCTGAAGATAACCGAATTCTGGCGCTGATAAGCCGGGACCTCAACCGCCCAGTCAACGATGACGTCGAGCGCAGCCTTGTAGAGTTCCTTGCGGTAAGCCTGGTCGTCGCTCTGGCGGGCGTCAACGATCAGCTGATCCAATTCCGCATCGTCGATGTGATAATGGTTGGAATCGGATCCGCCGCGGCCGACGATGCCTGAACTGTGATAGACCTGATACATGTCCGGATCAATCGTGGACTGCCATGCGGCGCACCAGAGTTCCTGCTTGCCGCTGTCCAACGTATCCCACATGATACTGGTGTCCGAAAGGTCGTTGATCTTCAGTTCGAAGCCAATGGTGGCCAGCGCGTTGGCGGCATCAGTGAGAACCTGGAAGGACGGGTGGTTACCGGTGCCTTCGCCGCCGATAAGAACTTCATAGCTCAGTTTGGCCCCGTCCGGCGCTGCGATGAGTTTGCCGCTTGCTTCGTCGAAGGTGTAACCGGCTGCGATGAAGTAACCTTTGGCGGCTTCCAGCGCAGCGGCATAGCGCTCTTCGGAGCTCATCTGATCGGTATAGATCGGATTGCCGTCCACATCGGTTGAAAAGGCGTCTTTGTAACCGGGATCGGTAGGCTGCGGCGCGGCCCAGGAAGTATTGGAGATCGGGTACTGGATGACCGCGGCGGCTTCGCCGTAGTAGCTGTCATAAGCCACGTCACGGTAGACGGCCAGCACGATGCCGAGCGCCTTGCGCAGCGCTTTGGATTCATCCGAAGCCGGGGCATCGCCGACCAGAATGGTATCGGCGTTCATGCCGATATACCCGTAGCCGCGGTTATCGACTTTGTAGGTGGTGATGACATTACCGGTAATTTCACCGTTGTCATTGTAGCTGGCGATGTCATTGAAGTTTGCTTTGGAGCCGTTCACGTTCGCGCTGTCGATCGTCCCGGTTGCGATACCGGCGACAAACTCGGCGTCATTGGTTTCTTTGAATTGCAGGTATTGGGTCTTCGGCTCACCAAGGTAATAGTTCGGATTGGCTTCCAGGTAGACGATGCGGTTTTCGTATTTGACGAATGTGTAAGCGCCCGCGCCGAGCGGCTGGGTAGTTTTAGACTGAACTGCGCTCAAATCGCTGTAAGGATGGCCGAATTGGTTATTTTCATAGTCATAATTTCCATCGCCGTAATAATGCAGTGGAGCGACGGGAATTTCAAAGAGCTGGTAAATTGCCGGAGCTTCATAGCCGTTGGTGGTGACTTCGACGGTGTAGTCGTCCAGTTTCTTGATCCCGGCGATATTTGGGATGCCGCCGGCCAGTTCCGGCTCGTTCGCGGCCTCTGCGGAAATGAAGGTGTCTTTCGCGCTGTCTGTGATTGATTTCGCGGCGGAATCGGCGGCTTCAACGCTGAAGAAGGCGTCCGCGTCGCCTTCGTAGGCCGCATAAGTTTCCTCATAGTAGTCTTCAAGCGTCGGCTTGGCGCTTGCCAGTTCGAAGGTTTTGCCGGAGGCTGTGGTCAGCACGCCGTCAGCAGCTTCGCCGAAACCCCACATCGCCATACCAAAGGCGACTTTCAGCCCTTCGTCGGCGCCGATTTCTTCAGCTGTCAGGCCCAGCGTATCTTCAGCATAGCCGGGGTAATTGGTGAACACATAATCAACGATCTTTTGTACTTCGGCGAGCCAATTTTCTTTTTCCAGCTGCCAGTATGCGTCCTGCTGCTCCTGGGTCCAGCTGTCGCTTTCGCTCCATTCGTGGTCAACGCCGGCGGCTTTGATATCATTGGCGATCGTTTCATATTTTGCGTAGACGTCACTGGTGGTCTGGGTCAGGTAATCTTTTAATCCGACGATATCATAAGTCCTGAGGGTGGTGGAACCTGCATAAGCCGGATCGAGATAAACGTAATAGTTGAAAATCACGTCATCTGCGGTCATCGGTTCGCCGTCCGAAAAGACGATATCGTCGCGCAGCTTCGCGGTATAGACCGTCTTGTCGGCTGCTTCGTCATATTCGATGCTGAGATCGGCGATCCCGTAATAGGTGTAATCTTTCCCGTTATACGGAACGGTTTCCCCTTCGATCCCGTTAAAGATGGTGCCGCCGACGCGGTCGGTTCTCATCAGTTTCACATTGGTGATGTCGACAATGTCCTGGTCGAAGGCTGTATCAGCGTAAAACGGGCTGAATTTCTGGCTGAAATTCGACGATCCGAAAACAAACGGGGTGGAGGATTCTTCCTGTGCCAGCACCGGCGCGACGAGCGTCACCGCGATGACCAGGGAGAGAATCCAGGATACAAGTTTTTTGTTCATTTGTTCCTCCTTCAAGTATTGGATACCAACAAAAAGGCCATTCTTACGTATAGATTAATTCTCATGTATTTGCAACCTTTTGTCAAATTAACGGCGATTCGGCTTTGGCATCCGGTCAGGTTTAAAAATCCGGTTCGAATCAAATTTGGCTGAGTGTCAAAAGATAAAATTCCCCCAAAGGAGTTACTTGTTGTCCTGCTTTTTCAATATCTGACTGTTGACACTTTAACCGGATTTCGAACTGCCGCCAATTACGGGACAATGATTTTTTATGGCTAAAATCGTTGAAAAAGTGCTGAAAGTCACCCTCATCATTGTTTTTCGCCGCGAATCATGATCGGGCGGCGCTTTCATAAACCCGGTCATTTTCGCGGCGGTTTAAATTTTGAAGAGGCTGAACGCATCTTAAAACAAAAAGATCAGTCATGAATTTTGAGTGACATCCGGATGGATGTTCTTGTATCATCCCGGATCAGGCAGATACCGTTTCGGCAGCGTGAACGGCGCCTTGACTTATTTTACCGATCGGGTCGCGATGTAGGTCGGCGCGTATTCGGCCAGCGCGCCGCTGTTGTTCCGATCCTCGTACAGGTCGGTCAGGGTGAATCCTGCAATTAATTGGCCCCCGATCTGTTCTTCCAGTGTATGGCTGAACTGGAACCCGTCGTTTTGCTCATAAATT
>CALAEB010000014.1 GCA_937890875.1 uncultured Anaerolineaceae bacterium
TGACTAATGAAGAACGAAAAAGGTTGGCGGAAATTGCGGTTTCTGTTGCGGATAAACGAACGAAGGTTTTTATCCATTCGGGATGTTTATCCACGAAAGAATCGATTGAATTAACCGAGCACGCACAAAAAATCGGGGCGGATGGCGCTTCGGCAATTACGCCTTTTTTCTTCGGGTATAGTGAAGAAGAATTGTTTAACTATTATCTTGGTGTGACACAGGCCGTTCCGGATTTCCCGTTTTCTTTATATGTTTTTCCCGGGAATGCAAAACACTTTATGAGTACCGCGTTGTTTGTGAGAATTCTTGAGAAGATGCCCAATGTTGTGGCGATAAAACTGAGCCACCCTGATTTAATTCAGTTCCAGGAATATATCCAGAATTCTCCAAAGGAGTTTTCGGTAATGAACGGCGTCGATGCGCTGATGATGGCGAGCCTCTCAATTGGGTCCTCCGGCCAGGTTTCAGGAAATGCCAATGTTTTCCCCGGGCTTTTTGTAAAAACATGGGACGCTTATCAGAACGGGCGTTTTGAAGAAGCCAGAGAAGGGCAGATTCAGATTAATAATTTGCGGAAAATTTTGCATGACCGAATCCCGAGCTTCAAAGCCGCTTTGAAGATCATGAGCGTTGATTTAGGCGATACGCGTGCTCCAATCAGTCCGTTAACAAATCATGAAAAAGAAATATTGGAAAAGGAAATTACCAATTTCAAATACTAATTGAAAAGGAGTCTTACTTATGAAAAGAAGAATCGTTGTACTTACTTGCTTTGTCATGGCCTTATTGGCCTGTTTCAATGCCGTCTCAGCGCAAACGGCAGCGAACGAACCTATTGAAGAATTGGTCGTCGGTTTAACCAATTTACCGCTGAGCATGGATCCGATCCGTGACGGCGGACTGTCCGCACTGGCAGTTTATTCGCTCGTTTTTGATCGCCTGATCAGTGTCGACAGCGAGGGGAATCCGATTCCGGGCTTGGCGGTTTCATGGGAAGCGGTTGAACCCACTGTCTGGGAACTGAAACTCCGTGAAGGGGTCACATTCCATAATGGCGAAGTTTTTGACGCTGAATCTGCAAAGTTTTCGATTGACCAGACAAGATTGGACGAAAATTCCCAGCAGTTGAGTAACATGTCCAATATTACCGATGTGCTAATTGTGGATTCCTATACGATTCAGGTAGTTACAGAAGAGCCAATGGCTGATCTTCCAAGCCGGATGGTTTTGGTCTTCTGTTATTCTGAAAAGTATTTCAACGAAGTGGGCGGCGGTTCTGCCTTTGCGCTGGCTCCGGTTGGGACAGGCCCGTTTGTTTATGTCGATGGCGAAGCGGATAATTTCATCAACCTTGAACGAAATGAGAATTATTGGGGAGAGAAACCCAATGTCCTGAAACTTCGCGCACTCCATTTGCCGGACGCAACTGCCCGTGTGACTTCTGTCGAATCCGGTGAAGTTGACGTTGCGTATGTGGTTGATCCTGAACAGGCAACACGTTTGGCTGAAAAAGGATTCAATGTTATTGATAAACCGTTGGGACAGGCCTTTGTCTACTTTTTCCGCACCGGCCTGGATACGCCGCTGTCAAATAAACTCGTACGTCAGGCAATCAATTATGCCGTAGACAAAGATGAAATTGTAGATGCATTGTTCTATGGATATACATCGCCGCTTCAGGGGCAGCCGGTTGGCTCCAATGCGAATGGTTTTGACGCTTCCATCCCCGCATATGAATATGACGTCGAAAAGGCAAAATCCCTGTTGGCTGAAGCCGGCTTCCCGGATGGGTTTACGATTTATCTGGATACAACTTCCGGCGTTGTGCCTAAAGACAAAGATGCGGCCGAAGTTATTGCCGGTCAGCTTTCGGCAATCGGAATTGAAGTCGTGATCGAAATTAACGAACGCGGTGTCTTTTTTGATAAGCTTTTCAACGCAAACATGTCTGAAATATGGTCCCTGTCATTGAATTATGCGCCGACAATGAATCTCCAAAACCCGCTGTTTAACTTTACTTGCGGTACTGCCCATCAGAGTAATTGTGATCCGGAATATGATGAACTGCAGGCGAAATGGGCCAGTGAATTTGACCCTGAATTGAAAAAAGTTTATGCGGGCGAAGCACTGAAGAAAATTCACGACGACGCTTACGGCCTGTTCCTGTGGCAGGTGCCGGGCGTTCATGTTTCAGCAAAAGCGTTAAGCGGGCTTGTTATCAATTCCGATTATACGATGGATCTGACCAACGTTTCCTATAACAAATAGCTTTCTGTATTGTTTTTCTCGGAGTATCCCGAAATGGGATCCATGCGCTGCGCTTGTGTAAATCCGGTACGGCACGTCGCGATTCCCATAAAAAACGGGATACTCCTGCATCGGAATAGCTTAGCTCAAATTCTATAGGTAAGGTTGTAAAGCAAATGTCAAAACGGTATCTGGTCCGAAGATTAATTCAAATTCCTTTCACAATTTTGGGAATCCTTACGATCATTTTCTTTTTGATGAGACTTTCCGGAGACCCGGCAACATTGTTTGCCAGCCAAAATGCCTCCGTGGAAGATCTGGCTGCAATCAGGGAGAGAATGGGGTTTAACGATCCGTTGATCGTTCAATATGGGCGTTTTTTGTTGGATATTTTACAAGGGGATTTTGGAAATTCGCTGAGATATGATCAGTCCGCATTTTTGCTGATCGCGAGAAGAATCCCGGCTACTTTGAAATTAGCTTTTGCATCACTGCTCTTTTCGGTTTTGATCGGAGTTCCCGTTGGGGTCGTTTCCGCATTGAAAAGAGATTCTTTCATAGATAAACTGAGTATGCTCTTCGTCTTGATCGGGCAGGGCGCGCCTGTTTTTTGGATCGGAATAATGTTTATCATGATTTTTTCACTTCAACTGAAGTGGTTTCCGGCATCCGGCGACGGAAGCTTCAAACATATCATTCTTCCGTCCTTTACATTAGGGTTGTTTTTTGCCGCGCGTATTGCCAGATTTACCCGTTCTTCGATTATTGAAGTCAAACATGAACATTATATTCGGACTGCCCAATACAAAGGATTGACCCCGAAAGGTGTTTTTTATAAGCATATTGCAAAAAATGCCGCCATCCCGGTGATCACGATTATCGGATTGTCATTGCCATCTTTAATTGGCGGCGCCGTTATGGTTGAGTCGATTTTTGCCTGGCCTGGTTTCGCCGGTTTTATTGTGACGGCAGTCAGCAATCGCGATTATCCGGTAGTTCAATCCGGAGTTCTTTTTATGGCAATATTTGTAGCCATCATTAATTTATTAGTGGATGTTATTTACTGTCTGCTGGATCCACGGATCACCTATGATTAATCCCAATTTATCTTCATCTTTTGCCTGTCAAGATGGGAATTTGCTTTCAGACGATGAAATCAATTCCATCATGGACGAAGCAGTGCCTTTGCTTCAATCTTTGATCAGGATTAAAACTGTGAATCCGCCCGGGGATGAAGAACCGGCTGCGGTTTTCCTGAATGAGCTGTTCAAAAATAATCACATCGAAACAGAAATTATTCCAACCGCACCGTCCAGAGCAAACCTGATCGCAAGAATTCCTGGAACGGGGATGAAACAGCCTGTTTTATTGAATTCGCATCTAGATGTTGTTCCGGTCAGCGGACAAAATTGGTCGGTTGACCCCTTTCAAGCGGAGATTATTGACGGTTTTATCTGGGGACGCGGCGCAATGGATTGCAAATATCGTGTAACTGTGCATACCATGCTAATGCTGCTGATAAAGCGGAAACAAATCCGGCTGAATCGGGATTTGATATTCCTTGCCAGCTGTGACGAAGAGATGGGCGGCCGGTTCGGGCTCAAGTATATCGCTGATCATTATCCTGAAAAAATCCGGTCGGAATATGTTTTGGGCGAAGGCGGCGGCGGATCTGTTCCCGCAAACAACGGTAGATCGGAAGAGCACCCGTCGGCACTTCCGAACGTGGTTCGTATAAGGTCACAATAACGATTAAGGGCTCCACAGGGCATACTTCGTTAGTGATTAAAGAAACGGCCATGGAACATCTGCGGAAGGTGCTTGAAGCATTTTCTGATCCTTACATACATTTTCATCTCAATGAATCTGCCCGGAGGACGATTGAGATATTGGCTCAGACCGAGGAAATGGAAGTGAAAGCTGCTTTGAATGCGCTCCTTGACCCTGACTCGTTTTGGTCCGGGTTTGAGCGCCTCCGCCATGCCAGCCCGTCGTTGGCCCAATGGCTGGAAACGACAATGTTCACAACCATTGTCCCGACTGGTGTGGATTCCGGCGCGTCTTCTCACGTCCATCCGGCGAACATCACGCTCACTTGCAATCTTCGGACGCTTCCCGGGGGTTCTGAGGAAACCATTTTTTCAAAAGTACGTGAACGGCTTGCAGGAATTCCGGAGCTGGAAATTAAATTTGATCCGGAGACGGAAGCGAGTGAATCCTCTTTTGATACGGACTTATATAAAGTGATCGAAAAGATTTATTCAGAGGAATTACCCGGCGCAAAGTTGGTCCCTTGGGTTCTCAGCGGATCTACCGATATCCGTTATTTGCGAAAATTAGATTCCATCGCTTATGGCTTTTTCCCTTCCGTAATGGATCTGCCGTTTGAGGTTTGGAACAGTTTGACACACGGTGCGGATGAACGTATTTCAATTAATAATTTGCGGTGGGGGATCAAAATTCTTTTCAAAATCCTGATGGAAATCAACAAACGATAAAGAGGAATTTATGGTAAGCAAAATAAACAATGTCAATTATTCCCAGACGTGTTCTGCCCTTAAAGCCGAAAAGGTGATTATCTGGAAGCCCGGAAAAGGTTGGACTTATTCTCATCATCCGCATATTACCTTTTTCAACAACGAATTTTGTGCAATGTGGTCCAATGCCTGGGTCGATGAAGATGCTCCCGGACAGCGCGTGATGTGGTCAAAAAGCAGCGATTTTTATCATTGGGATGCTCCGACGCCTTTAATAGACTCCCAAAATGGGGAATTGTCCGAACTGGTTTTGACGCCGGCCGGATTTCACCAATATGACGGCCGTTTGGTAGCTTATTACGGCCAATATGAGTACTCTGTCCCGGTCAGCTATGAGGATGAATTAAGTGGTGGCCGGAAGACGCATTTGCGGACGGCTTTAAAAGCGATTACCTGTGATCGGGAAGCCCCGTGGGTTTGGAGTAAACCGGTCGATATGAATCTGCCGATTGTACCCAATCACGGGCCGCAGAGAACATCTTCGGGCAGATTAATCATATCCGGGAATATCAGTTTTCCGTATACGGACGATCCAACCGGTCTCTCCGGCTGGAAAATGACCGGAATCTACCCTGAATCAATGAGCGCTGCGCTGCAGGATGATTCCGAAGGTTTTTGGGCTGTGAAACGAAAAATGAACTGGCCGGTGGGGCTTTGCGAAGGCTCATTTTATGAAACAGCGGATCATACGCTTCATATGCTTTTGCGCAGCACCGGCAAGAATTTTTCCGGAAAA
>CALAEB010000015.1 GCA_937890875.1 uncultured Anaerolineaceae bacterium
GCTGCGCGCGGTCGCGGCATAACGCCGGCCGCGGAAGCGATTGTACACGATATCGGAGAGGAGCATTATGGACCGTTTTTCTTTTCAAATACCGACACTGATTCATTTCGGGCCGGGAAAACTGGATGAGCTGGCATCAGCTCAAATTCCCGGTAAAAAAGCAGTCATCGTTACCGGCGGCACTTCGATCAAAAAGTATGGATATTTAGATCGCGTCAAGTCGATTTTGACCGGCCGGGGGATCCCGTTCCATGTTTTTGACTCGGTAGTGCAAAATCCGACAAAGACGAATGTGGAAGCGATTGTTGCGGCAATTAAACAGGAAAGCTGTGATTTTGTGATCGGGTTGGGCGGCGGCAGCAGTATCGACGCCGCAAAAGCCGCGGCAATGATGGCGGTTAATCCGGGCGATTTATGGGATTATGTTCAGGTCGGGCAGGGCGGCAGGCAGCCATTCCCAAATAAAGGACTGCCGCTGATCGCGATTCCGACCACTGCCGGAACCGGGACGGAAGGAAACCCGACCGGGGTGGTCACCAACGAGGTTACCGGTGAAAAAGTCGGATTGACCTGCAACTTCCCCACCATCTCATTTGTTGATCCGGAATTAACCGTGAACATTCCTCCCCAATATACCGCATGGCAGGGGTTTGACGCGCTTTTCCATTGTATGGAAGCCTTTATCGCAAAAAAGGCGGTCCCGATCAGCAATCCGCTTGCTCTGGAAGGCATCCGCTATATTTTCCCCAATCTGCCAGAGGCGGTGAAGCATGGTGAGAACCTTGAAGCACGGTCCAATATGGCCTGGGGATCGACGCTTGGCGGAATGGTGATCTGCATGTCGTCCTGTACAACTGCGCATAATATTGAACACAGCCTGAGCGGCATCAACCCGGCGGTTGTGCATGGCGCCGGGCTGATCCTGATTTCCGGCGCATTTCACCGGTTCGGGGGAGAACGGATTCCGCAAAAATATGCGGCGATGGCTGATGCGATCGGCATCAGCGAACCGGGACAGACCGTCCTCCAGAAGAAAGACGCTTTTCTGGCTGCGTTCGAAAAACTGAAAGCGGATTGCGGTGTGGCGGATCTCCGTCTGCGGGATTATGGTTTCAGTGAGGCTGATTTTGATCAAATTATCGCTCTGTCGCATGTAATCGCCGGCGGCCCGTTTAACCGGGATTTGTATGAAATTTCAGACGAAGATCTGCGGTCCATGCTGCACGCGTCATTATAGGCGATGAAGACGGCATTAATTACCGGCGCTTCCAAACGGCTGGGCGCAGCGATTGCCGTTCACCTGGCGGAGCGGGGTTATTTTGTCTGGATCCATTATCATTCCGAACAACAGGCTGCGGAAGATTTATGTGACGCAATCCGGCGGCGGAGCGGAAATGCCGCCGCTGTGCCGGCGGATTTGTCGCGTGAAGACGCGATCCGCCGGATGTTCGAAACGATCTCGGCGGACGGCGGAACTTGTGAGCTTCTGATTAATAACGCATCTGTGTTTATTCCGGGAAAAGTCGATGAGACTTCGTTTGACGACTGGAACCGGATCATGGATGTGAATTTGCGCGCGCCGTGGTTTTGTTCGGTCCTGGCCGCGCCGTTGATGAAGAAAAGCGGAAAGGGACTGATCGTTAACGTCGTCGATTCAGGCGCGACAAAACTTTGGACAAAGTATGCCGTTTATGGGATCAGCAAGCAGGCGTTGCTGCGGCTCACCCAAATTTTGGCGAAAACGCTTGGCCCGGATATCCGGGTGAATTCCATTTCCCCGGGGCTGATTCTTCCTTCTGCGGATACGTCTGCGGAAGAATGGAAAAGGTTGGTTGGGAAAACGCCGCTGCAAAAAGAAGGAAGCCCCGCCGATCTGCTGCGGGCATTGGACTTTGTTCTGGATTCAGAGTATCTGACTGGTGCCGATATTGTCATGGATGGCGGATACAGGCTGGTTTCGTGATGTTTCAAATGGACCGTAAAATCGTCTTTCGTTTAATAAGAATCGTTCCTTTTTGGAAATTCGGAATCAGTGCTGTTGTGCTGCTGTCGGCGGCCGGTGCGCTCCATTTCTGGGAGTACCCGGTGAATTGGCTTCACCTGTTGTACTCCTTTTTGATTTCGGCACTGGTCCTTCTTTGCGCGTTTTGGTTTCAAGTCCGGATCACGCTTTCGAAAACATTGGTTCAGATCGGAAAAACTTTTTCCGTGTTCACGTTTCCGCAGCGGGATAAAATTGAATTCGAAGAAAAAGAAACATTGCCGGTTTTAAATTTTTTGCTGATGATTTCGGCAGTCACGCTTATGCTGACGTTTCTTCTGGTCATGCAGTTTACGGACAGCCGGATGGGTTTCAACGTTTATTTCGGGCTTGTGCTGATCGCCGTTTTTTTGTTTTCCTATGCCGGTTCATTGAACGCTATCTGCTGGACGGAAGAAATTCTCGACAGTTTCCTGACCGTGGCGGCACCTGTTCTTCTTTTGCTTAGTTTTCAGGCCTATACGCCGGCTGAGCTGACACTTAAAGGATACGTGATCCCCTTGTTTTTCCTGTTCCTTTCGTTCCGATTTGTCCTCAGTATGATCCAGCTGGATGCGCATGCCGGATGGATCCCTGGGTTTTTTCCGCTTGTGATCTGCAGGAATTTTTTCAGGATTCATCATTTGTTCGTTTTTTTCGCTTTGATCACGATTGTCATTTTTAACCGGATGGGCGTTCAATGGCGGATTCAGTGGCAGCAGCTGCTGACGTTTCCGACCTTGTCATTGCAGATCATTTTTGTGGAGCGGATTTTCAATGGGATCAAACCGAACTGGAAACTTTTAGGCTTTCTGGCGTATATGAATATTCTTTTATGGGCATATTTCCAGATCGTTACAATATGGTTCAGTTATTAGAAGTAAAGTACAATAAAGGAGATCATGATGCGGATATGAGAGGAAAAACGATTCGGGAACCGGAATCTTCTCACGGAAATTGATCTTTTGGCATTGTCTTCCGGCGGGGCCGGATTCTGTTTATCATTCGAATTACCGGAAGGAAAGCGAAACAAAATATGAAGCGAAATTTACAGATCTTAATCCTGTCTGCGATTTTATTCGGAGTATGGCTTTCCGGCTGTAATATGCCCGATAATGATGTCGATCCCGGGATTCTGTATACAATGGCCGCTGAAACGATCCAGGCCGAAAATGATCGGATCGCTTCATTAACTCCGCCGACACCGACTGCCACCATAACCCCGACTCCGACCATAACCCC
>CALAEB010000016.1 GCA_937890875.1 uncultured Anaerolineaceae bacterium
TCGCAGGCTTGTCGGCCTCCCGGCCCTCGCGCTGCTGCTGCGGACGCTCACGCGATACACGCTCAGCGCCCGTTTCACCAACCACGGTGAGCCCTATTTTGAAAATGAGATGACGCTCACCGCGCCGGCCAAGCCCGGCAAATTCCCCTTTAATTCTGCCGGCTGGAGCGCGCTCGTCGGATTGCAGGATGGAGGCATGATGGCGGGCAGCCCGCTGCCGGGATATTGGAATCTGCTGATCGGGATCGACCCGACCGCGGAAGCCGCGCTGACCGGCATCGATCAATCGGCAGACTATAAACCTTCGGACCGCAATGACTATCTGCCGGACGAGGAATACAGCACCAGCCGCTTCGCCAGAACCCACAAAATCCCGGTGCTGGTCAATGAACAGGCCTATCAGGGACTCGAACTGAGCGTCCGGCTTAATGCCGCACTATACGCCAGCAACGAACTGTTGATAGATGAGACCTTCGCCCTGGCGGACACGCTGCGCCCATTGGGCCGGGAAGGGTTGAGTTTCAATCCCGAGGCTGAGACAAAAAGCGGATTGCATGGGTACGTTCAGGACGGGTTTACCGCCCGACTGCTCGTATCGCATGCCCCTCGCTATACCGTTCTGGAGAAACCGGCCATCCCGCAGGAAGGCCCTGTCTTCGCGCTGGCCAAAGCAGAAGGTGATACCTGGAAAGAGGCCTTTTTTCTGACAGAAGAAAATTACCAATTGGTCGATGACAGCATCGCGCGCTTCCCCTGGAATGAATTGACACTACCGCCTTACGGTACGAATACATACCGCGCACTCGAGCTGGTCACCCCGCCGCAATTCACGCTGTTCAAGGTCGGACGCTATGACCCGCAGGCATTGGAGCTGCCGGCAGAAGCGCTGTTAGGGTTCTATGCGGATCAAAAAGCCGTGCTGCGTTATGACGAAGCCGGGAAGCGGCTCAAAGCGCGGGATATTTTCCCCGGTCTGCGCCCGGGCGATTTCCTGAACCGGCAGCCATTGGCGCTGACGACGCTGAGCGCCGCCGCTTACCTGCGGGATGAAGACAGATTCATCGACGCTATCCGCGTGCGCCTGGAGAGCGGGAGCGATCCGGAAAAAATTGCGGAAATCGCGACTGAAATTTCAACCGCCACCGGACTGCATGTCGATATCGTGGCCGGAGCCGAAATCCGGAAAGTTTCGGTGCTGGTCAGCGGGGTCGGTATTGTCGAAATGGATAGTTACTTCTTTCGTTCAGCAGAAGAATAGTATCAGCGTATTTCAATAAAATTCGCTGACGCTGCAAGGTTTTAGCGGTCTTCCGCTTTGTGAAAAACCGCTAAAACCCCAAATAATCACTCCTCAAACGCACAGCGGAAGCCGCGGTTGACACCCGGCGAATTTGCCTCATGGGCATCCCGCGCGGTAAAGCGCACGTGCGCCATGTCATCCAGGAAACTGCCGCCTTTCAGGATGCGGGGGACATTTTCATATCGGTCCATCACCAGCCCGGTCCAGTCCCCTTGCTGAACCGGCGCATCATCTCCCTGATAGACGTCGATCACCCATTCGCGGACGTTTCCCGCTGTGTCCAGCAAGCCGTACGGACCGGCGCTCCGCGGCAGCCATCCGGACGGCGTCAGCCAGGAATAAAACAGATCCAGATTGGCCATCCGGTAATCTTTTTTCTCGTCGTCATCATCCGCCCAAAGCGTCACCAGGCCATCCGTCCCGCGGGCGGCCTTTTCCCATTGCGCCTCGGTCGGCAGATGCCCGCCCATCCCTTCGCAATAAGCCTGAGCCTGCTGCCAGCTGATAAACGTCACCGGCAGCCACTGATAGATAAAATTGGAAAAATACTTTGCGTAATCCCCGCGATAATGCGGCCAATCACAATTCCCCTGCTGAAAACAGGCTTTATAATCGCGGATGGTGACCGGCCGCTGGTCAATCCAATAATCAGGCAGTGTGATACGTTCTTCGTATCCACCTTTTCCGACAGTCGCCATCCCGGCAGGAATCAAAATCTGCAGGGAACCGTTTTCCCCAAGCCGGTATTGTGTCGGAACCAATTTCGCTCCGCCCCAAACGGTATACGGGCGGAGCAGCTGATAATGGTTCGGACGGATCCATTTGGAAAATACCGTCCACCCGGCTGCAACACCCGCCAGAATAACGACAAATAAAACGATCAGAGGACGCTTGCGCATGATGCAACCTCCCGGTACTGAAAATCCCCGCAAAATACGAACAGCGGGCCACAGGGATGGAGATGATCCTTTCGAAAAAGAGAAAACGCATGAATCTGTTGTTTTGCGCTTTGCGCAAAAACAACAGATTCACGGAATTTTCATTCCATATTTCCAATCATCAGTAATACTCCTGAGTTTCCGCTTTGAGGAAACTCAGGAGTATTACCGCAAACCTTCCTTTTTTATTCGAAAGAAATGTTCATATTCGAATTACCGGACAGGTCACTTACTGCTTGCGCGGTTGGGTGTGTTCCATCGAGGACGGCTGATCCGAATCCGCCTGCGGAGGCTGCTCATCCGCCTTCATACCGGGACGTTGCGAATCAGCCGACGGCAAAACCGGTTCAGCCGACTGCGGGTTTTGCGCTTGTGCAGGCTCTTGTGGCGGGGCTTGCCAGGCCGGATTAGCCGGATAAGGATACGGCGCGTTC
>CALAEB010000017.1 GCA_937890875.1 uncultured Anaerolineaceae bacterium
CGGTCCTTTCGCTCAGGAAGGCGACGGAAAAAGCCGGATCATGCTTTATAATCAACTTATGTTATTGCAAAACACGCAATTTCCGCAAGCCTTGTTAGTAATTTCAACGAAAACGCTGGATTTTGGTGTTTTAACCCGTGATGACCCCAGCGAAGGGCACGGACAGGCGACGCTCATCATCGCCAATGAAGGTGAAAAAATCCTGGTCGGGCGGATTTCGCTTCAGGTAGCCTGGGTCTCCGTCTATCCGCCGGACTTCCGGATCAATCCGGGAGAATCCAGCGAACATGTGTTCACCATCCGCAACAACGCCGAGACTTCCTGGACAACGCACAAATTAGGGTCCGACTTCATCGCGCTGATCAACAGCAATGGCGGTTCCGAAACCATCGGCGGTTTTTACTATTCCGACCCTTCCGGAGAAAAAAAGAAAAAAAAGAATCCGATCAGGCCCTGGCTGCTGGTTTTCCTGCCGTTCGCCATCGGGGCTGTCGCCGGCATGGTTTACTGGCTCTCATCCGCGGCGAAAGCCTCCCAACAAAACGAACAGCAGACCGCAGTCGCCGCAATCTATACACAGGCAGCCGAAACTTATGAAGCAAATCTGCTTTCCACTTTGCCCTCCCCTACTGTGATCGAACCGACCGCCGTGATGGATATCCCCGGCATCCCGACCGCTGAAACCGCATCTGCGCCGCAAGCCACATTCACCCCCTGGCCCGCGGATAATTTTCCCAGTCCGGACGCTTTTATCCATTCGTACTATGAGAAGCTGCAGAACCAGGCTTATGAAGAAGCCTGGTGGATGCTTTCCGAAAAGATGCAAATCGCCTGCTGCTATCAGGGCGGCGGGATCCCGTTTGATGTTTACCAAGCCAATTGGGAGGCGGTCGATTATGTTGAAGTCGTCTATGCCTACCTGCAGGCGTATGACACCAACCCGGCGGAAGTGACGGTGAATCTGATCTATCATAACCGGGACGGCACCACCGAAGAGACTTTCAACACGGTGTTTATCATCTCCGACGCCGTCCGTAATACGCTGCTGATTGATGAAGTGAAATAGCCGCCTCTGATTATTACAGGGTCAGCTGAACGCCAGCGACATGTGCCCGCAAAGCTACCCTTTTCGTGATTTCGATATTTTCCGGCAAAGGTTTTGCGGAAGCATCGATCATCACGGACGTGAAACCCGCGTTAATCGCATCGTTGCAATATTCAAAAGTCAGGGCATGATCCAGATGCAGCGTCACAGGAATCGCCGCGTGTTTTGTGGCGCGATAAGCTGTTTCAACCGTGCCTTCCATCCCGCCCATACGGTCAATTTCCGTTTTTCCGCACTGCAAAATTACCGGTACGTCCAGCTCCTCAGCGGCGGCGACAATTGCCCGCGCCACTTCGTAAGACCAAAATTCAAAAGCGCCAATCGCAATACCCCGCATCTCTGCAATTTCCAAAATATTTTTCATCGTTACAAAATTTGTCATCAGAATATCCTTTGAGGCTCATTTGTTTTTGCCTAATCCTATCATTAAACGTCATAATCAAATGACCATTTTTGTTGTTATTTGTTGTTTTATGATTTTTGTCACAAAAACAAAGAATTAACTCATATTAATAGTGACGCTTGAGAAAAAACCGATAAGACATTAACAATCCGCGGCTATAACTTGTTTATTGACTGTTCTTTTTCAAGTAGAATGATGAAAACAACAAATTCAAAACCAACAGGGCATCATTATGTATGCAGAAGAACGTCAAAAACTGATCATTGAATACTTAACCGCAAACGGTCGGCTGGATGTGGGAACACTGGCAAGCAATTTCAAGATATCCAGAGAAACAATCCGGCGGGATTTAAAGGAACTGGAATCAAGAGGACTGCTACTCAAAACGCATGGCGGCGCGATTCTGCAGGAAAACAGCGCTTCATGGTATGAAGTTCCGTTTACCCTTCGCGAATCGAAAAATATTGAGAAAAAAATCTCGATCTGCTCCAACGTAGCTAAACTGATCGCTAATTATGACAATATTTTTCTTGACAACAGTTCCACCGTCGCCAGCCTGATTAAATTTCTCCCTTTATCAATGAATCTGACCATCATCACAAATTCGACCAAAGTCCTGCTTGAGATTATGAAGCGGCACTCAAACAGCTGGACCATTATCACGACAGGTGGTCAATTCATCACTCAAACGCTTTCCAGTTCGGGCTATCTGGCAATCAACATTCTGCAGTTTTTCAAGCCGAATAAAGCCTTTATGTCATGTCATGGAATCGATTCTGAACTGGACGTGACTGAAGGGACAATTTTTGACGCTGAGATCAAACAGGTCGTTCTCAATTCGGCGCGGGAAAAATTTCTGCTCGCAGACAGCACCAAACTCAATCATAACGGGGTCGTTAAAGTTGCCTCCGTCAGCAGTTATGATCATGTTTTCACAAATCAGGACGCGGATGAAAAATTCCTGGAAAAAATCAGAAAAGCGGGCGTCAATGTGGAAGTTGTTCCATAACATTCGGGCCTGACTGAGGCAAACGCGCTTTTCCGGTGAAACGGGCAAATGCCAAATCCTCACAGGCAGTCCTGCAATTCGAATTTTGAAAAAGATATCCTGTTTCACAAGAGCGATTCTCATATTTCGAATTGCTGTGGATGGACTTTATTTATGTACGAAAATCCTGTAAAATGAGTTCAATGGAATTGATCCGATAAAAACTGTTTCGGATCGAAGGGAATTGAGGAGAGGGACTGATGAACGATTTGAAATTTGCAATCAAAATGGAGCTTGACGGGGAAAAATACTACCGGGAACAAGCCGAAATTAACAAAAACAACAGCCTGCATGCCGTCTGTCTCATGTTGGCGGATGACGAAAAAAAACACGCTCAGATTTTGACCGACAGGTTGAATGAGACAGCTTCCGAATTAACCGATTCGGGTATCCTTTCAAAGGCTAAAAACGTGTTTGAAGGGCTGGGCAATATCAAAGTCGAGGGCAAAGACAAAGCCAGCCAACTGGATTTCTACAGATTTGCCTCCCAGATCGAACAACAGAGCATTGACTTGTACACCAAATATTTGGCCGAAGCCGATGAAGCCCAGGAAAAGGAATTGTTCCAATTTTTGATCCAGCAGGAAAAACAGCATTTTGAAATTTTGGATACCTGGGTTTCCCTGCTCAAGAATGCCGAAGACTGGGTCGAAAACGCCGAATTCGGAAACCGGGAAGAGTATTAGGGTTCGTTTCAAATTTATCCGGACACATTTCGAGAACCGAAGCCGGAACAGAAACAGCAATTCGGAATTTGGACATTCTTTTTGAAACGCTGGAACAAAAATCGGTCATTTTGACCTTTTCCGCGCTTCAATGTATAATCTACACCATTGATCATCAGCAAAAACGATGACGGCGTAAAGTAGTTTTCCGGAAGCCGACAGGGACACAGCAGGCGCAGACTGAGACCGCTGTGAGGGGATAACGAAAACGAAGTTCACGCCCGAGTTTCCCGGGGGAACCCAATCGGCAGTAGTTCGGGACGCGGATCCGGCGTTATCGGAGCATGAGCGGGCACACAGTTTTATTGTGTGCCAAGCAGGGTGGTACCACGGTAATCTCTCCCGTCCCTTCAGCGGACGGGAGTTTTATTTGATTCGAGCGTCAAAAGCAATAAACGCTCCAAAAAAGGAAAATTTGTAGTTTTATTATTTTTGCGCTTCGCGCAAAAATAATAAAACTACAGTTCCTTCCTTCAAAATTCGACTTTTGACACCCGGATCTTATCTTGAAATTGTGAGGAATTATGGCAGAAAATGATTTAATGCGGCAGATGGCGGCTTTTGAGGAGTCCGCGCTGGCTGCGCTGGAAAACGCCCGGGATGAAGCCGCGCTGGCGCAGTGGCGCACCGCGAATCTCGGAAAATCGGCTTTCATCATGCAGATCTTCAGCCAGTTGGGGACCGTCCCAAAAACGGAGCGCCCTCAAATCGGCCAGACCGCCAACCAGGTGCGCGTCCGGCTGGAAGAAGCGCTGGAACTGCGCATGAACCAGCTGAAGAAAAAAGCGCTGGCGGAAAGTCTGAAAAATGAAAAAATCGACGTCACACTGCCCGGACGGCACCCCTATCGGGGACGCCTCCATCCGGCTACGCAGAACATGCGGGAGATCCTGGCTGTGCTCTCGCAGATCGGCTTTGAGATCTTCCGCTCACCGGAAGTCGAAACGGACGAATACAATTTCGAGCTGCTGAATATCCCGGCCTATCACCCGGCCCGTGACATGTGGGACACTTTTTACACCACCGATCCCGGCGTCCTCCTACGGACGCACACCTCGCCCGGCCAGATCCACGCCATGAAACTGTTCGCGCCGGAATCCATCCGCGTCGCGCTGCCGGGCATGTGCTTCCGCTATGAGCAGGTCAGCATGCGGTCCGAGATCCAGTTCAACCAGATCGAGCTGCTGGCCGTCGGCAAAAACATCACTTTCGGCGACCTGAAGGGGACGCTGCAGGAATTCGCCTACCGCATGTTCGGCAACAACGTGCGCACGCGCTTCCGCCCATCCTATTTTCCGTTTACCGAACCCAGCGCCGAGATGGATGTGGAATGCTTCCTCTGCGCCGGCAAAGGCTGTTCGATGTGCAAGAATTCCGGCTGGCTGGAGATTTTGGGCTGCGGCATGGTGCACCCGACCGTCCTGAAAAACGGTGGTTATGACCCGAACGTCTATTCCGGTTATGCGGCCGGCATGGGGCCGGAGCGGATCACCATCCTGCGTCATTATGTAGAAGATATCCGTTACTTCTGGGGAAATGACATTCGATTTTTGGAGCAATTCTGATGAACATACCGCTTTCTTGGCTAAAAGATTTTGTTGATGTGGATCTTCCGTTAGAAGAACTGGCCCGTGTGATGACCATGGCCGGCCTGGAGGTGGATGAAGTAAAGCTGCTAGGGCTGCCCGGACCGGAAAATGACCGTCACGGGTTCAAATTCACCGGTCTTTCCTGGCCGGCGGACAAATTCGTGGTCGCGGAAATCCGCGAGGTCAACCCGCATCCGGACGCCGACCGGCTGGTGCTCTGCCAGCTGGAGGATGGCACCGGTGAGCATACCATCCTGACCGGCGCGCCGAACCTGTATCCCTATAAGGGCCAGGGCCGCCTGGACCCGCCCATCAAAGTGGCTTACGTGCGCGAAGGCGCCACCCTGTATGACGGGCACAAACCGGGGTATGAACTGACAAAATTGAAGAAGACGAAGATCCGTGGCTTCGAGACC
>CALAEB010000018.1 GCA_937890875.1 uncultured Anaerolineaceae bacterium
GCTTTTGATCTCGACCGGGATCAACCTGCCGTTCTCCTCAAAAATTGCATCCGGTTTTCCGGACAGGCGCAAGGTGTCTGAAAACAACACTTGCGGTTCTCCGGATAAAGGAACAATGTCATCATAAACCAGCCGCCCTTTCGGAATACCTGACCGGCTGCGCTTCCGTTCCAAGAGAATCCACAGCAGCAGCGTGACCGCCAACAGCAGACACCCAACCCAAAACCAGCGGTTCATTTCATTCATCCCTGGGACAGCAAAGAATACAAAATCATTCCCACCGCAAAGACCAACAGCGCAATCAGGAAAATCCTGCCCCCATTCAGCAAAACCAGCTCAATTCCGGTCCGCCGATGATATTCCTGGCCCGCTTCCAATTTTTGGCTGTTGGACCGGGAAAGCCCAAGATTTTGATACCACCAGGCCCGTTTGCAGGTAACATACACCCCCAATTCGGACGCTGTTATTCTTTTCTTCATACACTGGTGCTCCGCAATGATGATTGGCAATTCGAAATACAGACAGATACAGACTTTCCGCTTTATTCAAAAATTTCCGAGCGGGAATTCAGGCAGCTCAAAATTTAAACGAATAGAATACCTTTTTGTTATCGTCCTGTCCGGCTGCGCCGGACAGGACGATAACAAAATTTCTATTTCACGGTTGGATTTAAAGCAGATTCTTCTGTTTCGAATTGTTAAATTTCCGCTGTTTTTGCTTCGGAACAACAGGATTTCAACAGAGCGGCAACCATTCGGATACCGATGCTGTTTTCGAACCCGCGGCAAAGCTACCGGTCTTCTGAATAAACATCCACCGCTTTCTGCAGCATCGCCTTCAGCTTCTCCTCCCGCAGGCTTAAAGTCAAATCGGCCCGGGTTCTCTCCACAATTCCGCGCAGCAGATCCGTCTGCCGCCGCAATCCGTTGGTTACGGCATCGGGATAATCCATCGTGATCAGAATCGAATAGATGTCATCCATCTGTTCCAATAATTTTTCAGCGTCATCCGAATAGCCCATCCGCAGAATATCCATACAGCGGCGGCGCAGTTCGCCCGGCGTCTCCGCCATGCCGCGCAGATAAGTCGAATAAGGGACATCCAGCTCTTCCGGCCCCGGGATCAATTTTCCTTCAATAAATGAACAGGTTAATATGGCTTCGCAGTATTCTTTAATCGCGTCCTGCGTATATCCGGCATAATATAAATCAGGGAACAATTGCAGATCATCCCGCAGTTTCTTTACCAACGCGGTCGCTTCGGACAGATGAGAATGAGCCAGGTCGTTTTCGCTTCGATGAATCGCCCGGATCGCGTTCGCAGCGTGCCGGGTCAAAGAACGCGCCTGCGTCAGTGCGCTGTCACGGGCCGCTGTTCTCGCTTCAAAGTCTTTATACGCCGATTCGGCAATTTGGGATATTTTTTCAGTGTTATTCATTAGAACGGGATATCATCCTCATCAACAGAAGGTTCGCCATATTCCGGAAAACTGCCGCTGCTCCCGCTTGAACTTTCATTGTCCGACCGGGTTGCCAGCGAGCGGATGGTTACGGCATTAATTTCATAGGAAGCAGAAGTCGTTCCAAACCCGCGGTCCGCCGGTTGCCGGATCCGGGACCAATCTGCCTTCGATCAGCACTTTGTTTCCTTTTTTCAAATAATTGTTCGCATATTCCGCTAACTTCGACCAGCAACTGATGCGGAACCAGATCGTTTCCTTCACCAGCTGTCCTTGTGCATTGCTGTATTGCCGGCTGGTCGCGACACTGAAAGATGTCACTGCCACACCGGAGGGCGTATACCGCATTTCTGGATCGCGTCCGATATTGCCAGCTACGATAATTGTATGAAACATTTTTCCTCCTATATTCTCTGAAGAACTAATCCAGTGATATCAATTTTATCAATAAAACGATTGCATTTCCCCAAATCTGCGGGAATTTGAAATTTAGTTTGAATATCAAAAACCAAACTTTTGAAAACTTTTCGAATTACCGGATTGCCGGGCAGGAACCTTTTTTACTGCTGTTATGTCTTCTGTCTTTCCGCAGCGTGCGGCTGCAAACAGGATTTTTATTCAAACGATGAGATTAAAAAGGAGTGCCGCCTTCCAATTTCATTGCTAAAATAGAAAGGCGGCATGGAAAAAGATAAAAAGAAGAATTTTGCTTTTGCTGTCCCTGTCCATTATTATATTACTTTTGTCATATTGCGCAAGGGTATTAATATGACATGTGTCATATTCGTTTTTTCCTCATATAAGTTTCAATTTTCGCGTAAAAATGAACAAAAACAACTGTTTTTCCGCAAAAACAAGCCTTATTTACAAAAAACACACCCAAACATTAAATAAACATTAAATGACAAGATGCCGCATGTATATGCTGCGGCATCTCGCGGATATCCAACAAAAAAAACGGATCAGATGAAACCTTGTACCAACGCCAGCAGAACACCTCCGGCAATAACCGAACCCAACTGCCCGGCCGTGTTGGCTCCCATCGCATGCATCAGGATAAAATTATCCGGATCTTCTTCAAGCGCAATCTGCGCCGCAATCCGGATAATTTTATCCTGATGCATGCGAT
>CALAEB010000019.1 GCA_937890875.1 uncultured Anaerolineaceae bacterium
AAAAATGGTGTTTTATTAGATCTCAGCGATGCGCTTGCGGAAGATCCTGAATGGTCCGCAACTTTCCTTGACGGTGCCCTTGATACTTATCGTCTGGATGATTATGGCGTAAACGGTATTTATGCGCTGCCAAATGAATTAAATGTTGATGCGATTTTCTATAACAAAGCCTTGTTCGAAAAAGCGGGCATTACAGAAACGCCAAAAACAATGGACCAGTTTTATGACGTGATTAATAAACTAAACGATGCAGGAATCACCCCTATTGGTGTCGGTGGGAAAAACACATGGGTCATGGGACACATTTTTAATAATATCCTGTTCAAGCGAATTGGTCTGGAAGGAGTCATCGCACTTGGTACCGGTGAAAAGAAATGGACCGATACCGATGTCGTTGAATGTCTGCAAATAACAAAGGATCTTAAAGCTAAAAGCGCTTTTATGGAAGGCTTTGAGGGTATTGACTACAACACACAGATGAATCAGTTCCTAACGGGTGAGGTAGCTATGATTTCACACAGCAGCCCGATTATCCCTGAAATGCTTGCCAGCGAATCTGAAATAAAAGAGGATATATCCTTCTTCCCGTTCCCATCATTCTCGGACAAACCTGAATATGAAGATACGCGTGTTATTTATACGTCCGGGTGGATGTTATCCGGTACGATGAGCGAAGCGGAACAAGAAGCGGCATTGAAACTCGTAAAGTTCATGACTACACCTGAAGCGATTCAAGAGCGGATGAATGCTGCCATGCGTGTTTCTCCATATAAGAACACAGTTGCGCCGAAAGATGCCGCTCAGTTATTCAAGGATATGATCAACTATACGAATACGATTACAAAATCAGGCGGAGAATACTTCGACTACGACACCACTCCGACCTTAGTTGATGTTTCCAGAAATGGTATCCTGAATATGATGCTTTCTGATTCAGCGGAAGATACTGCTTCCTCAATCCAAACTGAGATTGATGCATACCGCGCTAACTAAATTTCAAATTTGACAGATAATATCGTGTGCCTGCCATAAAACTTGGCACACGATATTAATTTAGGAATTTTCCATGAGCAGATTTTATAGAGATAAAAAAATAATCATCCTCTTTTTATTACCAGCGGTTCTACTTTATTTACTCTTCGAAGTTATTCCTGTCATTATGTCTATTTATTTCTCTTTCAACGAATGGCCAGGCATCCAATCTGTTCCCTTACAATTTGTCGGATTAAAAAATTATATTAAACTTTTCCAGTCGCCAATATTTTTAAAATCACTCTCGAACATTGCAATTTATGTAATTGTCAGTGTTTTATTACAGGTACCGATCGGGTTTGCACTTGGTTTTATTATCCATTCCTTTGAAAAAGGAAAACGCTTTTTTAAAGCAGCCTTTTTTATTCCGATGATATTATCAGTAACCGCGGTAGCACTTTTATGGAATTTTATCTTTTTCCCGACTGAAAAAGGAATTTTAAATAGCCTTCTGATCAGGATTGGATTAGATGAGTTAACAAATCAATGGTTGGTTAACCCAAAGACATCTTTACTTAGCGTTATTTCAGTCAGCACTTGGACAAGTGTTGGATATTACATGCTTATTTGCCTGGCCGGCTTAGCTTCTATTCCCGAGTCAGTGATTGAAGCAGGCGAATTGGATGGAGTCACAGGGCTCAAAAAAATCTGGTATATGTACATTCCCATGTTATGGGATCCGATAAAAATTTCAGTAGTAATGGTTATTACCGGAGTATTAAAAATTTTTGACACAGTATATATACTTACCCCTTCCGGGGGAACGAAAAACTCCACAATTGTTCCAGCGCTGCTAATGTATAACGAATCATACCGATATAGCAATTATGGGACAGGCAGTGCTATTGCCACCATAATATTTCTGCTTAGTGTTTTTGTATCTCTGTTTAGCCTGCGTTTATTAAATCAGAGAAAAAGCATTGATTACTAATTCAGATTTTATCAAGCGAGTCAAAATATGAAAAAAAATCACATTGGGAAAACAATTGGTTATATTTTGTTTATCAGCTTAGCAATCATTAATTTATATCCTTTGATTTTTTCAATTTTCTGCTCTTTCAAGAGCAACCTGGAAATATTTAAATCATTTACCGCTTTACCTCAACAATTCAGATATCAAAACTATATTACGGCATGGAATGTAGGTCGAATAGGACGTTATTTCCTGAATACGATCATCCTTGCCGCTTCAACGATCATCGTTACCGCTTTCGTTGGAGCCTTAGCTTCATATATTTTGTCAAAATTTACAGTGAAAGCAAAATCTACAATCCATTTCTTCTTCATTTCCGGATTAATGATCCCAATTCAAGCAGTATTAATTCCGCTTTCCTATATTTTTGGCAAACTGGGCATAATGAATAATTATCCGATGCTGGTTTTACTTTACAGCGCTTTTTGTCTGCCTATGACGATACTGATACTCACGGGATTTATGAAAAGCATACCTTCAGAATTGGAAGAAGCTACAGTTATGGATGGAGCAAATGCCTTCCAGGTTTTTACAAAAGTAATTCTCCCGCTTACAATGCCGGGCATTATCAGTGTTTCAATTTTTAATTTCATTCAGGTATGGAATAACCTATTATTCCCATTAATTTTTATTTCAGACAAAAACAAAGGAACAATTTCGATGGGGTTGCTTGCTTTCTTTGGCGAATACAGCACAGATTACAGCGCATCGATGGCTGGCATTTGCCTTACGACAATTCCGATTATTATTGCCTATGTTCTATTTCAGGAAAAAATTGAGGATGGTCTGATAAGCGGTGCCATAAAAGGATAAATTTATCGAGCAAAGTGATATTAATTCCGGCAACAGCATTGATCGTCCCCAAACAGCGGGCTGTAGATTACGGGAATTCAAATTTCAAACAGAAATGGTGTGCTTTTTTTATTGTATTTCAGCGAAACCAATCCAAATCTTGAATAGATGCCGCAAAACTGGACGCCGCGTCGGATTCATATTATGATTAACGCGTCAGGTCAATCAGATGACCGCGGTGTGGCGTTGTACATACCGAGGAAAGTCCGCACTCGTTAGAGCGGAATGCCGGATAACATCCGGGGCGGGGCAACTTGCCGGAAAAGGGCCACAGAAAACAGACCGCCGCATGCAAATGCGGTAAGGGTGAAAAGGTGGTGTAAGAGACTACCGGCGTTTGTGGTAACACGGCGGCCAGGTAACCCCCATTCGGAGCAAGGCCAAGCAGGGGCAAAGCGTGGCGAGCACACGCGGGGATTTGCTCGATCCCTTCGAGCTTCGGGTAGGCTGCTAGAGTCGTGCGGTAACGTGCGTCCCAGAGAGATGGTCATCTCAGCGGGAGAACTCGAGATCTCCTCTGAACAGAATGCGGCTTATAGATTGACCTGACCTTTTTTTATCCACCCGGATAACCAGGAATTCGAAAGATGGGAATCCGTTCCGAACAGAAAGGTTAAGCGTATAGCAGGCTGATTTTTTTCGTGAAGTGAAAAAATCAGCCTGTCATCAATAACTTTTCTTTTTCATCATTCGAATTGCTGCCGGACAACGGGGAACGCCAGCGACATGAAAATTGCACTTTTATCCGACACACACAACAACCTTACCGGAATTCAAACCACGCTTTCCAAATTGAAAGAACTGAAGGTGGACACCGTTATTCACTGCGGTGACATGACAACCGGAGAAACCGCCGATGCGTTTCATGATTTTTGCATCCATCATGTCCGGGGAAACGGCGATTTGGACACGCTTTCCATCCAGTTCGCCATTCAGGAATGCCGGCCCGGCAGTTCGAGCGCGGAAGTTTATACCGATATGCTGGACGGGAAAATCATCGCGGCGGTACACGGACATAACGCGCCGCTGCTTCGCAGCCTCATCGAAAACGGACGCTATGATTATGTCTTTCATGGACATACCCACCGGCTGCGGGACGAACAGACCGGCAAAACCCGCGTCATCAACCCCGGAGCGATCGGAGGAGCAATCCGCAGCAGGCGCAGTTTTTGTGTCCTTGAATTGCTGACCGGTGATCTTTCCGTTTACCCGCTTGATACGATCTAACGGTTCGGCCAGCCATGAAGATTATACAGACGCATGAACAAGCTGATTTTGACGCGCTGGCGTCCCTGCTGGCCGCCGGGACCCTGAACCCGGAGAGCATAGCCGTCCGCCCGAAGCGAATGAACCGCAACGTCACGGCCTTTCTCTCCGAATTTAATACAGATTTTCCTTTCAAATCCTGGGACGACCTCCCGGATGAGAAAATCGCTTCCATTCTGCTGGTCGATACGCAGACGATCCACAATACATCCCGTATGGCTGCCGAAACCGTCGTTTCGGTCATTGATCACCAC
>CALAEB010000020.1 GCA_937890875.1 uncultured Anaerolineaceae bacterium
AACGATGTTAAGCCGTAAAATCGCCCGATCCAGTTTTTCAATAAGCGTCTTATTTCCTTTTTTCGCTACAATAAAGAAGGGCGTAGGATTAAATTTTTCGATAACTTTCATGCCGCTGATGTTCATTTCTGAATTCTGCAAAACAGCATCTATTTCGTCGGCGAAAAGGCCTCTATGAAGTGCAGCCTCATCTTTATAAAACTGCGTCCGAGGCACAAACCCCTTCGTTTCGCTGAATTTCAGAAATTGGTTCGCTACATCGCTTGACGAAAGCATCCCCACCTGAATCCCATTCAGTTTCTGGTAATCACCGGTCGAAAAGCGGCGTTCATCCTGACGAACAGCCAGAATCAAAAAACTCTGTCCGATATGCATTCTTGAGTATTCCAAATCAACGCTATCGTTTTCGGAAAACGGGAACGGCGAGAGCAGATCAATCTCGCCCTCTTTTAGTTTTTTCTGGCATGAAAGCCAATCACAATTGATAAACTGATAATTCCATCCAGCAACTTCCGCAATCTTTTGCAGATAATCGTATCCATATCCTGTCATGTTTCCTTTCTGGTCAAAATCAGTATAATAAGGAAGCTGAGGATATCCAATCCGAATTACCGGTATCTCCGTTTCAGTCGAACAGCTAACTGAATAAAAACTCATATTTGAGAATGTGAAAATCAAAATCAAAAATTTGACAAAATGATTCCTCATAGCATCTCATTTCTGAAAGATGTTAACCAGAACCGGATACAGGATCCGTTCTCTATATAGACATTTTACACAATTCGACCAAATAAAACCGGTTTTGCATGGATTCCTAACGTCCGGAGAGCCTAGCTATAACTGCAATCCATGTATAAAATGCCCTTACCCGGAACAATTTTTGAGTGCGAAATCCTTTCAGAAGGATATTTTGCAGATTATTTTTTTCAAATAATCGACACAAAACTTTTTTTCTTACCGGATTTTTAAATAAACCTGTATCTTCGTCCACCGACGGATAAGATTCAGCCGATCCTTGTTAAATTAAAAACGAATCGGAAATGCCGCGGTTGAGAGGTTTCTCACATCGGTTTTTTGTGGGGTCAAAAACCGTCAGACGTGCACTGTCTCCGATTAGTCAGCATGGAAAGGTTCCCGTACAGGATATCACTTTCTATTTTACGGCATAACCAGTACTCCCGGCAAGGATTTACTCAGAATGAGTACGTCAAAAATCATATTTATTCCGGAAAAAGATTACTGTTGAAAAAATTGGTAAAGTTCTGTCTCTGACTGTTTTTCTGCATCCGGACATTCACGGAACAATTTCGCCGAGGTTGGCTTTCAAATCAAACGTTAGACCACCAAATCGTTTTTTGAAGCAAAAAGCAGCTCGAGCTTCATATCGATCCCCAAGAGCCCCTTAATTTTTTTCGCTTCGGTCAAAGTTATGATCGATTTTCCGTTCAGCATTAACCACATCGTCTTCGGTGCGACCTGAAGTTCACTCGCCAAATCCGTCACCGCTATTCCCTTCCTAATTATCTCAGCATTCAAATAACAATACATCCAAATTCTCCCGGGAAAAACAATTATCGATATTTCGCTAATTATTAAGTAGTATATTCGAATATTCGCGATTGTCAATGGAAGGTATCTGAGATAAGATCATAAAATAGGAGTTTTTTGGCAATATTCCAATATAATATCCTCGCTTAAACAACTACAGAAAACATCCAGATAGTATTGATTTTTCGTTCTCGTTCCGATATACTGAGAGAAATGATTAACAACGGAACCATCGAAAATGAGTTAAAGAAGTTAATTTTGGTTCGTTTCAAAAGCATGCGCGAATTTTCGAATTTCATTGCAATGCCTTATTCAACGCTGGCAACAATTTTCAAACGAGGAGTCGGAAATGCAAGCATTACGAACATCATCAGAATATGCGATGCGCTTTCGATCAGTGCGGACGAGTTGGCAGACGGACGCATTACATTCCGGGAATCTGAAAGGGAATATTCGGCAAAGCTTTATATGGGAGACGGGCAGCCTTCAGTTTGCCTGTCCGCTGAAGAGTTTAATCTGCTGGCCGGTTACCGTTCCCTCAACGCAAAAGGAAGGGAATATCTCAACTGGACAATTGAGATTATTTTACAGACGCATCATGTATAAACACAGGGAAAATCCGAAAGCGAACAGAGAGCAATTCCCACCGAAATAGCATTCGATTTCCGGAGCCGGGAGCATCGGTCAGTATCTGCTTGTTTCCGGCAGATTGAAACCATCTTTGTTCGGCAATTCCGCAATTTACGGTGCTTATTCCGGTTTCCTGTGTGCGGTTTTATTTCCGCTGTTCCAGTTCAATAAAACCGCCGAGTTAAGAATTACCAAAACTGATCCGGCATTATGCACCAAAGCGCCCACCACGGGATTCAAAACACCGCTGATTGCCAAAAGAATCGCCAGAAAATTCAGGCCCAAAGAAAAAGCAAGGTTAATCTTTATTACGGACATCATATGCTTCGCCAGCTGAATCAGGTGGGGGAATTGAGAAATATCATCATCAATCAGGACAATATCCGCCGCTTCAACCGTGATGTCACTGCCAATCCCGCCCATGGCAATCCCGACCTGCGCTTTCTTCAGAGCTGGTGCGTCATTGAGCCCGTCCCCAAGCATACAGACCGGCTGTTTTTGTTCCTGAAAACAGCCGATCAGCCGAAGTTTTTCCTCCGGATAGCAGCCGGAATAAACTTCTTCGATGCCCAATTCCGCAGCAATATATCCCGCGGATTTTTCATTATCCCCTGTCAGCAGGACAGGGATTAATCCAAGCGATTTCAGCTCGACGACAATCCGCTGTGCGTTCGAGCGGATAACATCCGAAAGCGCGATAAATCCGCTGCTCTGTCCGTTCACGGCCAGAAAAATGATCGTGCAGCCTTTGGAAACATAAGCTTCTGTTTCATCAAAATACATTTTTGGAATATCAATTCGATTCTCCGCGAAAAGTTTGGGATTTCCTGCCAAAACAGCCCTGCCCTGGACTACAGCAATCACGCCGCGCCCTGGATGCATAACGAATTTCTCTGGGTCCGGAATGATCTGGGCAGCGGTGTCGCGCTGATAGCAGCGTACAACTGCTTTTCCCAGCGGATGTTCAGAACGCAGTTCGGCAGAAGCCGCCAGAGAATATAGCATCTCATCAGATAAACCGGCTTCAATGCTTCTTACCGCCATGACCTCCGGTTTTCCGAAAGTGAGTGTGCCCGTCTTATCAAAAGCAACTCGTTTGATCGCCGCCAGCCGCTCCAGCGCATCTCCTTCCCGCACTAAAAAACCATGCCGGGTCGCGTTTCCGATCGCCGCCATAATCGCGGTGGGCGTCGCCAACACCAGCGCACAAGGGCAAAACACGACCAGAATCGTAACGGCCCGAATCACCTCGCCGCTGAAAACCCAGGTCAGGAACGCCGAAGTCAGAGCCGCTATCACAATCCAGGTGGCCCAGCGGTCGGCCAGCCGCACAATCTTCGCCTTACCGGCATCAGCGGACTGGACCAGCCGGATCATTCGCCGGATCGAGCTATCTTCCCCAACTTTGGTCACCCGCATATCAAAAGTGCCGAATTGATTGACCGTACCGCTGAAGACCTCATCTCCTTTTTCCTTGTCCACCGGCAGCGATTCCCCAGTCATTACGGCCTGATTAATCGAAGTCTGCCCGTCGGTGATCAGCCCATCCACCGGGACCGTTTCGCCCGGGAGAACCCGTAGAAAATCACCAATCTGCACCTGTTCCGCGGGAACAACCGACACAGCATTTTCACGGATCACCCGCGCCATTGCGGGAGTTAGATGAACCAATTTTTCAATGCCGGCCCGTGCTTTTGCAACCGTTCTGTCCTCCAGCAGCGCTCCGACCTGCATGATTAACGCAATTTCGCCCGCGGCAAAAACCTCACCAATCCAAATTGAAGCGATCAGCGCCAGCGAAACCAGGACATCCGCTCTGATATCAAAATCGGTCACAAGCCCAGTAACGGCGTTTTTAATAATCGGAATGCCGCAGAAAACAATTGAAAACCACGCCGGATCAAGCGGGAGATCTTTTTTGAACAAATAACTCATTCCCAAAGAGATGCCAGCCAGGACCAGGATACAGATTTCCTGCTGGGCTTGATCTTTCAGGAATGCTCTCACTTTTTGGGTCATCTGAAAAACCTCCAAATACCTATGGGTGTATAGGTATAGTATACTCCTATGGGTATATGGAGGTCAAGAAAACAACCGGGATCTCATTATTCAAAAAGAAATTCCCGTTTCGAATAATGAGAAAAAATACAGTTATGCCGTTCTTCAATGAAGCGAAAAAATAGCAGAACTGCGGAAT
>CALAEB010000021.1 GCA_937890875.1 uncultured Anaerolineaceae bacterium
ACTGCTTCCCTTTACCCACAGCGCCAGCGTGAACTTCTGCGGCGCGCCCGGACGCAGTTTTCCGTTCACCGCCCAGTCATACAGGGGCAGCAATTCCCCTTTGTAGCGCCGTTCCATCCGGGTTTGTCCCAGGCAATTGATCCACAACCGGTCATAATTGTCATTATCAGCCGCCCGAAACAGAAAGCCGTACGCATCCGACGCGTCTGAACAGAGCGAACTCTTAATATCCATCTTCAGATAAAAGTCCGACTGCCAGGGGATTATCGCATAGGAAACGATCGTGCTTTCCCGGTTCTGAACAGCCAGCGTCAATTCGTTATTCGCAATGACCGCGCTGCCATTTTCCGAACGAAAGGTCTGCCAGCCCTCCGCCTCGGAAAAGTCATCCATATAGAGCAAATTACCCAGGTCCAGATCAAAATCCGGGGTGGGATAAGCGGTCGGCGTACTTAATGGACGTGGCGTGGCAGTCGGCGGAAACCAGACCCGTTCCTCGGTCGCGGTTGCGGATGGGATAATGATCGTTTCGGTCGGCACATCGGTCAGGCTGGGAGTAATAATGGACCGGATGCGGACATTGCCGCATCCGCCGGCCCAAACTGCCATAACAAGAGCGATCAGCGCAACAAACCAAGCGCGGGCTGTTTTCCAAACCGGCATGTCCGCCTCAGCCTTTCATATGGGCGATCGTGACCCCTTCGCCGCCCTCTTTATCCTGTCCGGTCTCGATATATTTGACGTGCGGCGAATCCAAAAGAATGCCGCGGGTGACCTGACGCAGTTTTCCGGTTCCTTTCCCGTGAATAATCCGGACATATGGCAATCCGGAGAGCAGCGCGTCATCCAGATATTTATCCAGCGTATCCGTCACCTCCTCAGAATTCATTCCGCGCAGATCAATCTCCACACCCGGTGAAGGATGAAAAATCTCGTTTTCTCCGCCGGAGGCGGATGTTTTTTTTCCGGTTTCGGACTCGCGGCGTTTTATTTCCGGCTGTTTCGCTTCCGGTTCCGCGTCCGTCCTGCGCATTAAATCTTTCAGCGGGACCCGCATGCGCAGGCTCCCGAGTTGAATCTCAGCCTCATCTTTCTCAATCGCGGTAATCACGGCCAGGCTTTCCGTACCGAGTGAGCGCACCCGGACTTTATCGCCGGCCTTCAGCGGCTTTAAACGGAAATCATCCAGCGGTTTGTTCGTACTTTTGGCAATTTTCGCTTCCAGTGTCTTTACCGTCGTTTCCTTCTTTTTCAGCCCGTCATCCAATTCGGTCAACGCTGTCAGCGGCAATTTCGCTTTGGAATATTCCTTTCGCAGCCGGGTGATATCCGCTTTCAATGCCTCCACTTCTTTCTCCGCTTCGGCATGCGCCTGTTCCAGGATTTTCTCCCGTTCCTGTTCGATCGTCTCCAGCTTTTTCTGGTATTCCCGCTGGCTGTTTTCCGCCAGGCTGCGCAGCCGGTCGGCCTGTGAGCGGGCTTTTCTTGCCGCGTCATGCTGCCGGTGAATTTCATCCAGCAGCGTTTCCGTATGCAGATCTTCCGGGTTAATCGTACTGCGGGCCGATTCCAGAATTTCTTTCGGCAGACCCAGCCGTTCCGCAATCAGCAGCGCGTTGGAGCGCCCCGGCAACCCGATACTGAGCCGGTAAGTCGGCCGCAGCGTTTTCAGGTTAAATTCCATGGAAGCGTTGACAATACCTTCCGCCGTATGCGCAAAGGCTTTCAGCTCCGAATAATGCGTCGCCACAAAACAGGGGACCCGATTCCGCACCAGATGCTCCAGAATCGCTCTGGCCAGCGCGGAACCTTCCTGCGGGTCTGTGCCGGAACCCAACTCATCCAACAGAACAAGCGTTTTGGTGTTTGAGAAATTTAAAATCCGGATGATGTTGGTAATATGTCCGGAAAAGGTCGAAAGCGATTGTTCGATCGACTGTTCATCCCCGATATCGGCAAACACATTCTGGTAGACGCTGAACTCCGACCCGGACTGGACCGGAATATGCAGCCCGCATTGCGCCATTAGGATCATCAGCCCGATTGTTTTTAAAGAAACGGTCTTTCCGCCGGTATTCGGACCGGTGATCACGACCGCAAAGGTTTTTTCGTCCAGCACAACATCGATCGGAACGACGTTTTCCGGTGAGAGCAGCGGGTGCCGCGCCTCATACAGTTTCATCACCGGCGTATGATTTTTTTTATCCGGCTGGATCAGCAGCGGTTCGGAAGCGTGCAGATCATCCGCGTATTTTCCGCACATCAGCGCAAAATCGATCTCAGCCAGTGCGTCGACAATCTGACGGAGCGGGCCGGCATGTTCAAAAACACTTTCGGTCAGCATACGCAGGATCCGCAGGATCTCGTTCCTTTCGGAAAGCTGCAATTCATGGTAAGCATTATTCAATTCGACCGTCGCCAGCGGTTCCACAAAAATCGTCGCCCCGCTGGAGGATTGATCATGGATAATCGATTTGAGCTGGCCTTTATATTCCGCCTTGAGCGGGATCACGTAACGGCCGTTCCGCTGGGTGATAATGGCTTCCTGCAGCATCGGCTGATACCGCGATTCTTTCAGGATTTTTTCCAGTTTCCCCAGCAGCCGGGCATACGAATTGCGGATTTCCCGCCGGATCGAAGCCAGTTTGTCTGAGGCACTGTCCAGCACCTCTCCGTTTTCAGCAACGGTATTGTTGATTTTTTCAATCAGTCCGATCGGCGGGAGCAGCGCTTCCGCGATCAAGGCCATTTTGGGATATTCCGCCGCATGGTGCACCAGCGAACGGTTAATGTCCCGGGCGACCGATAAAGTATAAGCAATTTCAGAGAACGCTCTGGCGTCCAGCGTCCCCATTTTTTCCGCAACGTCCAGATAGGGGCGGAGGTCCGTGCAGCCGCCAATTCGGATCGAATCATTCACGCTCAGCAAGCGGCGGGCTTCCGATGTCAGTTCCAGCCGGTAGCGAATATGGTCCGCATCGGCGGAAGGGTGCAGACTGCGGGCGATGGTTTCCGAGGCGCTGAAGGCTGCGTACTTTGCCAGCCGGTCGATCACCTGCGGAAATTCAAGCATGGTTAATGTTTTTTTGTCCAAGGTTCACTTCCTTGATCAGCATTTCGAAATAATGAAAGATATTTTGTTATTCCGCTGTTTTTTCGTTTCGGGAAGCGACAGCCGAATGAACGGTTTCCCTTTTACTTCGGAGAAGATTCCCAAATTTCGAATCGCCGTTCCCTGATCAGGCAAATTACGAGTGAATCTCCCCGATTAAAGTCCATGGGCCGGTCCAGGTGATTTTGACCGGAAGAATCTTCCCCGTCAAATCCCGGTCACTTTCCGCAAAGACCAGGTCCATGTTTTCTGTCCGGCCAACCCAGCGGTTTTTCCGTTTTTCCTCAAAGAGAACCGGCACCGTCCGATCCAACAATCCCGCGTGGAGTTCCGCGGCAATTTTCTCCTGCAGTTCTTCGATGACCCGGAACCGCCGCCATTTCTCAGCGTCCGGCACATCATCCGCCATTGTCCGCTCCGATACGGTGCCGGTGCGCGGGGAATAGCGGGCAAGATGGACCACATCCAGCCGCAGATCCCGCAGCTGATTGACCGTATCCTCAAATTGTTCCTCGGTTTCTCCGGGGAAGCCAACGATCACGTCCGTACCGATGGAAACGTCGGGAATTTTGTCGCGGATTT
>CALAEB010000022.1 GCA_937890875.1 uncultured Anaerolineaceae bacterium
CCTGCTCAAAACTTCCGGTGATGTCGGCTAACGCGGTGAGAAGCAGATTCCCCAGATTGTGCCCACCAACGCCCGAATCCGTCGAAAAACGATATTGCAGCACCTGTGTGAAAAATTCCTCATCGGCGGAAAGCGCAGCCAGGCAATTACGGATATCTCCCGGAGGAAGAACACCGATATCCCTGCGCAAAGCACCCGACGACCCGCCGTCGTCAGCCACTGTGACAATTGCTGTTATATCGCATTGGATTTTTTTTAAGCCGCGGAGAATGGTGGATAAGCCGTGTCCGCCCCCGATTACGACGACTTTGATTTGGTCGACATCTGTCTGGTCGATAACGGCAAGTTTATCCTTTTCCATGTCTATGAATCATAGCATTACTGCCTCGCTCTGTAAAGGCAATAAGATCAGTAATTCGAATTTTAAAAAAATCTTTTTATTGTTTGGAAAGGAAATTCGTATTTCGAATTTCTGCAACAATATCAGGAATTCGGAACTTGGGGAACCCTTTCGAATAAAAACGGGGACCACCGGGCTTTCCGTTTCATTTAAAAGGGTTCCCGTGATCTTGAATGATCAGAGTATTCTGCCTTGAATTGTTGGCTGATATAATCATAAACAGGATGCGCGAAAAGGTAAATTTACAGGAATGAGAAATTTAACCAGGAGGGCTGTCCCGTCAGCCAGGTCCGAGATTCGAATTTCCGAGAATTTATTGTTCGGGTATACAATAATATTTCAATTTAAATTTTTATTATCCTGGTAACCAGAGAAGAGAAGGGGCCTATGTATCAAGAAGATTATGATGAAACCGATGATGTGTTTGCGAGCTTTGATCGTGATTATTCAGGAAAATTGGAGATGGTCGTTGAAGAGGCGGAAGGCTACCAGGTGGTGACTACATATGACGCAAATGGATATGTGGTGGATGCCCGTGTCTGTTCCGCCGAAGATGAAATCGTCGGCGAGAAGCAGGATTTGGCGCAATATATTGATCATACGCTTCTGAAAGCGGATGCTACGCCGGATCAAATTCTTAATTTGTGCAATGAAGCGAAAACGTATCATTTTGCTTCGGTCTGTGTAAATTCGTGCTGGGTGCGGTTTTGTGCGGAGCTGCTGCGCGGAACCTATGTCAAGATTTGTACGGTGGTCGGGTTCCCGCTTGGGGCCATGATCCCGGAAGCAAAGGCTTATGAAGCCGAATGTGCGGTTGAAAACGGAGCCTCTGAAATCGATATGGTGATCAACATCGGCGCGTTAAAGGCGCGGGACCTGCGTCTGGTTGCCAAAGATATTCACGCTGTTGTTGAAGTGGCCCATGAACATGGCGCTATTGTAAAAGTGATTATTGAAACCTGCCTGTTGACGGATGAAGAAAAAATCATCGCTTGTCTGCTGGCCAAAACGGCGGGGGCTGATTTTGTGAAAACCTCTACCGGTTTTTCAACCGGCGGAGCAATGGAAGCTGACGTTGCACTGATGCGGCGGGTCGTTGGCGATGAACTGGGCGTAAAAGCTTCGGCCGGTATTCGGACAAAGCAGGATGCGGAAAAGATGATTGCCGCGGGTGCTTCCAGAATCGGAACCAGTGCCGGTGTCAAAATTATCAGCGGGTAATCCACATGGAAAAATTATTTTTTGGAAGTATTCAATCAGAGGATGTGAAAATCCATTATTCCCGGACCAGTCAGGGCTTCCCGCCGGTTGTCATGCTGCATGGCTTGTTTGATAACGGTCTCTGTTTTGGCCGGCTGGCTTATTCCTTCTATACGATGTATGATGTTATCCTTCCGGATGCCAGAGGTCATGGATTATCCGATGCTCCCGGGCATGGATATGACCTGCACACTTTTGCCGGGGATGTGCGGCAGCTGGTCGCCTCGCTTGCGTTGGACCAGCCGATCGTTTTGGGGCATTCCATGGGGGCGGCAGCGGCTGCCAGATTTGCCGCGGAATATCCGGAATCGATCCGGGCCTTGATTTTGATCGATCCTCCTTGGGTCGAGCCTGGTTCGGCCGGCGTGGATTTTGAACGGCATCAGGAAATGTTTTTAGAAAGGATGCGGCTTTTCCGTCCTATGTCTTTTGCGGAAGTGGAAACTGTCGGCAGACAGGAACACCCTTCCTGGCACGCGGATGACCTGGATCAATGGTGCAAGGCAAAATCGCAGGCAAAGGAAGAATCGGTCACGGTCATCCGCTCAATTGCGGAAGCATGGCTGCCGGTTGCCGATAAGATCCAGTGCAAAACGCTGGTGTTGACCGGTGACCCTGAGAAAGGCGCGCTTATCAGCAGCGGAACTGCCGCTTTGCTCAAGGAAAGGTACCCGAATTGGACGGTCGTAAGAATTCCGGAAGCCGGACATAATGTTCAGCGGGATGCTTTCGAGCAGAGTAAAAACCAGATTCTGGATTTTCTGCGAACGCTGGATTAAACGGATTGCATGCTTTATGTGCGGAAAGTATTCGATCGGTCTTTCGTCGAAAGTGCTTCAACTGGAATTGGATCTGGAAATGATTCATCCGCAGGTTACTTTCCCGGAAGCTTATTATCCCACTTCCGCGATTCCGGTCGTTATTAACGCGCATCGCCGTAACCTCGAATTTTTCTATTGGGGATTTGTGCCTTCCTGGGCGAAGGATATCAAAATCGGCCGGAAAATGTTTAATGCACGGGCGGAGACGCTGACCGAGAAACCCTCTTACCGGAATGCTTTTCTGCGTCGGCGCTGTTTGATTCCCGCAACGGGATATTTTGAGTGGAAATCTTCCGAAAACAGAAAAGTTCCTTATTATTTTTCGCTTCGGAATGAAAAAGCTTTTTTCTTCGCCGGATTATGGGAATATTGGATGGATGCCGCCGGGAATGAAGTTTATTCCGCTGCGATTATCACTTGTCCGGCAAATGCAATTGTCGCCCGATACCATGACCGGATGCCGGTTATTTTGGGCCTGGATCGTTGCTGGAAATGGATGGAAGACAGACCTCCGGCGGATTTGCAGCAACTGTTGGTTCCGTATGATCCGGAACAAATGATTGTGACGCCGGTGGCGAAACAAGCGGACCGTCTATTTGAAATATAAGCAAGGTTCTCTTTTAGCTGAAAGAATTTTTCAAATTCTATGGTCTTGCAAGAGCTCCTTTTATCACAGAGGCCGGAGAAAAAAACCTTGCGATAAAAATCAACCACAAAAAAACAGCGCATCGCGCTGTTTTTTTGTGGAAAGACCCAATGCTATAAAACAATATTGATCAATTTTTTCGGAACCACGACGACTTTTTTCGGTTCTTTTCCCTCTAATAACGCGAGAATGGACCTGCTTGCCAGTGCTGCGGCTTTCGCCTCTTCCGTGGAAACATCCGCGGGCAGTGTGATCCGGTCGCGTAACTTACCGTTTACCTGAACGACATAAGTAACTTCATCCTCCCGCGCGGCTTCTTCATCCATTTCCGGCCAGGACTGCAGATGAATCGAATAAGGCTTGCCCAGCTGGGACCAGAGTTCTTCCGCGATATGAGGGGTGACCGGAGCCATCATGCGCAGATACACATCGACCGCCTCATTCCATCCAGGCGTATTCCACGCTCCGGATTGTTTTGCTTTGGTGATTTCATTCAATAATTCCATCAGCCCGGAGATGACCGTGTTGAACTGGAAAGTATCCAGATCCCGGCTGACCGAGCGGAGC
>CALAEB010000023.1 GCA_937890875.1 uncultured Anaerolineaceae bacterium
GTCGACGCGCATACGATCTGTCTTTCATTCGAGCTGAAAGAAAAGGTCTCAAAAGAAGCGCTCGTCGATGTCCTGAAGAATTTCCGATTTCCGGAAAGCTGCCTTGGGCTGCCATCCTGCCCGGAGAGGGGAATCGTATACAGAGAAGAAGCGGATCGTCCGCAGCCGCGGCTTGACCGCGGAATTTATAAAGGAATGGCCACCAGCGTTGGCAGGGTGCGGGAAGACCGGATCTTCGATTACCGCATGGTCACCGTTTCTCATAACACAATCCGGGGAGCTGCCGGCGGCGCAATTTTCAACGGTGAACTTTTGGCAAAAGAGATATTCGGATTCAGATAATCCGGGGAGCAGAGAATGAAAAGAATCAGAATCGGAATCATCTGTTTTGGCAATGTCGGAATTGGATTTGTCAAAGCATTAAACGAGAAAAATGAGTTTTACCAAAAAGAACATGGGATTGAATTTTTGGTCACCGCTGTCGTCAGCCTGGATAAAGGCTGCGCCTATAATCCGGAGGGAATACCATTAAGCGATCTGCTTGAGGCAGAGAGCTTGCTGGATATCCCGAATGCGGAACATCCAAAGTGGAATGCGATCACGTTGATCCATAATGCGGAGACGGACGTTATTGTTGAAGTCAGCTATACCAATATAAAAACGGGTGAACCGGGTGTTTTACATCTGCGGGAAGCGATTCTTTCAGGAAAACATGTCGTCACCACCAATAAAGGACCGATCGCGCTCCAGTACAAAGCGCTGAGCACGCTGGCACGGGAAAATAATGTAAAAATCGGTATTGAAGGCACCGTTATGAGCGGAACGCCCGCATTAAGGCTGGGGACAGAAGTTCTGCATTCCGCGGGAATTACCGCAGTGCAAGGAATTTTCAACGGCACCACAAATTTTATCCTGAGTGAGATGGAAAACGGCAGCACATACGAAGAAGCATTAGCGCTGGCCCAGCAATTCGGTTACGCAGAGGCAGATCCGACCGCAGATGTTGAAGGATATGATACGGCAGCCAAAGTTTCCATCCTTGCACAGCTTCTTTTTGATGAGTTCATCGAACCATTGAACATTGACCGGGAAGGTATTACCGATATCACGCCGGCTGACATCCGCGCGGCAAAAGTGGAAAATTCCCGCTGGAAACTAATCGGATCCGTCCGCAAAATCGACAACAAAGTGATTGCGTCCGTAAAACCGGCCATGATTCCGCTGTCGAACCCGCTTTCCAATGTGGCCGGCGTCACCAACGCCATGCAATATGAAACGGACCTGCTGGGGCCGGTTTTCTTGATCGGCGCCGGTGCCGGCAGGATTGAGACCGGTTTCGCGGTTCTGGAGGATCTGATTTCAATCTTCACGAAATCCGCATAAGGTTTCGCCCCGTGTCCGCTGAACCGTGTTTTTTTTGGAAAACACGGTTCAGCGGCACAAAATCAAATATTTCGTTTTTAAGGAGGCCGAAACCCGTGTTCAACGGCCGAGTCAGATATTTCGGATAAGCTCCAGCCACTGTGAACGGTCAAACAGAAAAGCGAATGAATCAAATAAAAACGGCTGCAATTTTATCCAGCCGATACCGATCAATATCCCCAACAGAAAACCTGCCGTAATGTCAAAAAAATAATGGACGCCGGTGACAACGCGCGAAAAAATCATGGCCAACGCCCAGAGCAAAAAAATTGCCGTCAACGGAAATGAAAAAGTGGAGAAAGCAAGGGCGAGAATCAACCCAGCACGAACGGCATGGCCTGAGGGAAACGAATGCGGATCATACTTACGGTAAAGCTCGCCCCAGCTTCCCTCCGGTCTCCGCCTGTGAATAACGCGCTTCAAAAGGAAAATAACCGCTGCGGTCACGGCAATACTGCCTCCCCAAAAAGCGGTCAGTCGCTGCAGATTTCCCGAAGAAAAAATCCAAATCAAAAAAAGGGCTCCGCACCAAAGCCAGGAATCTCCTGTATGCGAAAGGAACGCAGCAAAACGAAAATATAAGCTTTTTACATTATAAATACGAATTTTTTCTGTAATATTTTCATCAAGACGAGTGAATATTTTCAATTTGTCGGTCTCCTGGTGCAATCCTGATCCGTGTCAAAAGTCGAATAAGAGAAAAGAACCTATGGTTTTGTTGTTTTTTTACGTAAAGCACAAAAACAACAGAACCATAATTTTACCGCTTCCGCCCATTCATTACTTTTGAAATCGATACCTATCCTGAAATTTCGACACTGGTGATTTTTTTCACCATGTAATAATCATATAAACATCCTGTCAAACAGCATACTTTTTTTTCCGTTTTTGCCTATAATAAGGGTGTGAATACAAGAGCAATTTTCTTTAATTTAAAAATAGAGTTCAATTACTTATAGGACACAGGAGGAAACAAATGACGCTGATTTATGCCCTGATCGCAGTGGCGCTGATTTACTCTGCCTATAAAGCGACCAGGTTAAAAGGTTTATTGAATGCCGCTTTATGGCTGGCAGCTACCAGCTGTTTGACGTCCCTGTTATTATATCTGATGGGTTCACCTGGAGTTGCGGTTATAGAGCTCAGCGTCGGCGCCGGATTGGTAACAGTCTTATTTGTTTTCGCTATCAGTATCGTTGGAGACGAAAAAATCGAATCCAAAGTGTTTGTCCCGCGCATCGCCGCTCTTTTGATAACGATTGTATCGTTTGGCGCGCTGGCTTTTATCTGGGCCAGTAATGTTCCGCCTGTGTTTACGAGCAAAGAGGCTGACATTTTAGCAAATACGATCTGGGACGACCGTAAAATTGATATATATCTGCAAGCGGCACTGATCATTTCCGGTATTTTGGGTATTATGCTTCTCATCGCCCCCGCCGTTACAAAACACTCAAAAAAGGAACCGAATCAATGAGTTACGTTATTATAATAGCCATTTTAGGTTTACTGGGAATTGGTTTTTACTGTTTGATCATAACCCGCAATTTGTTGAAGCTTGTAGTTGCGCTGCAGGTCTTAATTAAAGGCGCGATGCTGGCCATCATTTTCGCCGGCAGTCTGACCGGAAAAATGGAAACAGCGCAAAGCATGGCGCTCACGATCATTGTCGCGGATACAATTGTCGCGGTGATCGGGCTCGCCATGTCCATTCAGGTCCGTCAGCTTACCGGGACCAGCAACATTCGATCCATCTCGACATTGAGGAAATAATCCAATGGCTGCCATACTGATCGTATTACTCATCCTTCTTCCTTGGAGCGGAGCGGTTATCGTCTGGCTGATTAAAGATGAGCAGGAACAATTGAAACACAGGCTGGCCGTTCTGTTTTCGATCGTTTCTGCCGGAATCAGCCTGATTTTGCTGACCGTCGTGAAGCGGGACACCGTCCTTGAAATACCGCTTGGAACCGGGCTGGGTGACTTGGCCTTTTCGACAGACGCACTGGGGATTTTCCTAGCCGTCATCGCAAACTGTATCGGTTCGCTTGCCGTAGTCTTTTCCGTCGAATATATGAAAGGTGAAAAAGATCTCGGACGATATTACGGAATGATCCTGTTTTTCATTGGAGCGATGTCCGGTCTGGTTCTCACGACCAATGTTTTACTGATCTTTCTCTTCTGGGAGATCACTGCGCTGTGTTCTTATCAGCTTATTTCCTTTTATAATGACGATCCAAAGGCTGTCCGGGGCGGTTTAAAAGCGCTTTTCATCACTCAGTTCGGCGGCGTCGGCCTTCTTGTCGCAGCAGTGCTGATTTATGGTCAAACAGGCTCATTGGATATCAACAACTT
>CALAEB010000024.1 GCA_937890875.1 uncultured Anaerolineaceae bacterium
GGGTGATGATTACTTTATCGGTCAGACCTGGCTGGGGGAGGCAATTCGCGGGCAGCCTGTTTTGCAGAATTATTATCATCGCCCAATTCAGGAAATCCTGAACACTGCATTCCGGCAAGGTTTTGTTTTAAACGGGTTTTATGAAGTTCCGTTCCCCGGACAGAGAATACCGATACTTATGATTGTGCGGCTCTGCAAATAACGCGCCTCTTAACAGATCCGCTGTGGATGCGACATCCCTATTCCGTTGTCAGCGCATCTTTGATCGCAAGCAGGATGACCTTGCTGCTGTAAGTTGCGCCTGAGATCGTATCGACCTGCAGCGATTGCGCTTCGATCACCATTTTGGGCAGCGCCTCCGCAGCTTGTCCCTGGCCGGTCCTGTGTTTTATGAGATCGATCGCGGTGATTTCATTATCTTCTGCCGTCACCTGTAATTCGACGGCGACCGGAAAGGCGCTGTAGCTGCCGTGATAAGTGCCGTCGGGCACTGCGGACAGGTCATTATCCTCAACTGGCATTCCGGCCAATGCTTTGAGATTTTTCTCTGCCCGCGCTATGAAAATTGCGCCTGCGACAGCCAGAAAAAGAATCATTGCAGCCAGCTTGATCAAAACGGATTTCAATGTTTTTCTCAATTTCCGGTTCTCCTATATCAAATTTCACTGAATCTTCTGACAACATCATCGATTTGCTGATCGCGCGCAGCGCTCGACCAGTGGACGATGCCGCTGAGCGTAATTTCCGCGCCCTTTTTCTTGCAGGCGGATTTTATTTGGCCTACCGCACGATTGCCGCCCAGCCAGGCCATTTTAAATTGCTGCGTTACAAAGCAGAAAACCTTTTTGCCGGCAAGGCTTGAAATTTGGGCCAGGTACTGCTTCATGACCGGCGCCAGTCCGAACGCTTGAACCGGGGCCGAGAAAATGATGATGTCATATGGGCTGACATCCGGACCCGATTTCAGCTTATTGGAACCGGGTGAGCTCGGGTCATTGTGAATCGATTCCACGCTTGCGATGCTGACCCTGTGACCCTTTGCCCGCAGCGCCTGCGCCAGTTTTTGAGCAACGGAAAGCGTGTTACCGGTTTGGGAGTAAACAATAATTCCGATATTCATTTTCTCTCTCCTAAAACAAAGTCAATCATTTGGTTAAGGTCCGCGAACAGCGTATCCTCTGTTAATCCGTTGCCTGAAAGGGCCAGAGCCAGCAGGCCATGAATGCTATAGATCAATGTTTTTGCGCAGATTTCCACTTCATCTTCTTTTATGTGTCCGCTCTTGACCAGGAAGCGGAGCGTTTCGTTCCAGAGAGCGCTGAAATCGTAATGTTCTTTATGAGCCTCATTGTCGTATAACCGGTAAAAGTAAAAAAATCTGAATATATGCGGATGGTCCAACTGGTACCGGCTATAGGCGGCGAGCAGCTGCTTAATGTCTTCAGGGCTTTGAGGCGTATTATCCATCACATGTTGCATATGCTTTGACACATCGGATACCATCAAGGCTTTTGTTTCGCCGAGAAGCTCGTTAATATCCTTGAAGTAGTTGTAAATCGTCGCGTATGAATAGCCGGCGATGTCGGCGATCTTCCGTGCCGAAACGCTTTCAACGCCTTCAGCGGATATAATCTGTTTGGCGGCTTCCAGAAAATACCCCCTGGCTCTTTGCGCTTTCAAGTCCTGTTTGTCGTTCATCATATACCATCCCCCCCTACGCCAGTAATCCTAACATTAATCAAAATAATTAACACTGTTAATAATACGGTATAAAGATGTGTATGTCAAGCGGATCTGCTGCGGATTTCGGTTTCGGGTGTTGGTCTGTCAACACACCGTTCTTGCTTTCCTTATCCTGGGAATGGTACTTCTCCTATCCAATCCATCGGTGAGATTTCATCAATCAGAAGGGAGTTCCCTGTGGAAAGAGCCGTACGGCAGCTTCACAACAAAATTGGATGACGCTTTTGAATAAGCGTCTTTTCTATGAATTCGGGGTCATGACTTGAAGATCGGCCTCTTGACAAACGTATGGATGAAAAATATAATCGTTCGGTACCTAACAATCTGGAGGCTTCATGAATTATGACGAACAACCCTTGGCTTTTCGTATAAAGTCGCTGAATAATCAAATAAAGCGTTTATTAGAGCGTACGGCGATCAAACAAAATGACGCGAATTTAACCGGAATGCAATATGGGATTTTGGGCTTTCTCGGCGAGCAGGAGGAATCTGCGAATATTTACCAGCGGGATATCGAAGCCGAGTTTAATATTCGCCGTTCTACGGCAAGCGGGATGTTAAAGCTCTTAGAAAAGCAGGGCTTCATTCAACGGACGCATGACGAGTTGGATTCCCGGCTGAAAAAGATCATTATGACCGAAAAAGCAAAAGAATTGGTCAAGGTTGCAAAGGCGAATATCGACCAATTACAGGTTCGTCTGACCAAAAATATCCCGTCGCAAGAAATGGAGCAATTTTTCAGGACGCTTAAAAAAATTTCAAACAACGCACAGGAATAGGCCGTCTGAGATCAGGCGGCCTAAATAAAAAAGTGTATTGTTAGGTTGCTTACAGCAAGGAAGCGAATAAATTATGAATAAATTTGGAGGTATTCCTATATGGAAACGATAGGGCAGTATAAAAGAGACACGATTTTGACTCCGCTTTTTGTGACCTTGGAAGTGGCCATGGATATCATCATTCCGCTGTTTATGGCGAATATGATCGACCAGGGCATCACCGGCGGCAGCATGAATGCGGTTATAAGAATCGGTCTCATGTTAGTCCTGATGTGTATGTGTTCCCTCGTGAGCGGACTTTTGTCCGGGTGGTTTGCCGCAGGGGCGGCGACCGGATTCGCGAAGAATTTGCGGCAGCGGATGTATTATAAGATTCAGGAATTCTCTTTTGCCAATATCGATACGTTTTCTACCAGTGGCCTTGTCACCCGGTTGACGACGGATGTCACGAATGTCCAAAACGCTTTTCAAATGATTATCCGTATCTGTGCTCGCGCGCCGTTGATGATCATCTTTTCGGTGGTGATGGTTTTTTCTATCAATTCGAGGCTGGCCTGGATATTTGTCGCAATTATTCCTGTGCTGGCCGTCGGGTTGGCGTTCATTATGTTGAACGTCACTCCGATTTTCTCGAAGGTTTTCAAGATGTATGACAAGCTGAATCGTGTGGTACAGGAAAATTTGCGGGGGATTCGGGTGGTTAAAAGTTTTGTCCGGGAAGATTATGAGACGGAGAAGTTCAAAAGCACCTCCGGAGACATCTACCAAAATTTTGTGCGGGCAGAAAAAATCCTCGCCTTCAACAGCCCGTTGATGCAGTTTTGTATGTACGCCTGTACTTTGCTGATTTGTTGGTTGGGCGCTCAGATGATTGTCAGCGAGACTTTCACTACCGGTCAGCTCGTGAGCCTTTTAACCTATGCGGCACAAATTCTCATGAGTTTGATGATGTTGTCCATGGTTTTTGTCATGATTACGATGTCCAGGACTTCCATGCGTAGGATTTCAGAAGTGCTTAATGAAACGGTTGATATGCAAAATGGTCAGATCAGGGACGTCAGCGATGGTTCGGTACATTTCCGCGACGTGAGTTTCGGCTACCGTGGGAACAAAGGGGAATTATGCCTGCGTAATATCGACATAGCTATTTCTTCCGGTCAAACGGTTGGCATTATCGGCGGTACCGGCAGCGGCAAGTCCACCTTGACCCAACTCATCCCCCGCTTGTATGACGTGACGGAGGGCAGCGTAGCGGTCGGCGGGGTGGATGTCCGGGAATATGATATCGAAGCGCTCCGGGAACAGGTGGCAATGGTGCTCCAAAAAAATGTTTTGTTCTCCGGAACGATCAAAGACAATCTGCGCTGGGGCAAAAAAGATGCCAGCGATGAGGAAATGGAAACCGCCTGCAAGTTGGCGCAGGCGGATGCGTTTATTCGCGCCTTCCCGGATGGGTACGAAACCCGGATTGAACAGGGCGGAAACAATTTGTCCGGCGGGCAGAAGCAGCGTCTCTGTATCGCCAGGGCTTTGGTAAAGAAACCCAAAATCTTGATTCTGGATGATTCCACGAGTGCGGTGGATACGAAAACCGATGCGCTTATTCGCAGTGCATTCCGGGATGAAATTCCCGATATCACCAAAATTATTATTGCCCAACGCGTGTCATCGGTGCAGGAAGCCGACCAGATTATCGTTCTGGACGATGGACGTGTCAGCGCGATTGGATCTCATGCGGAACTATTGGAAACCAGCTCGATTTACAGCGAAGTCTATGAATCACAGCAGAAAAGAGGTCTTGACCATGAATCGGCGTTATGAAAAACCTGGAAAATTCAACCCTCGGACCATTCAGCGGCTGATGCGATATGTCACGGGAACCTACCAGCTGCGTTTTATTATCGTATTGGTTTTTGTTCTGATCAGCTCCGCTGCCGGCGTTGCCGGTTCACTTTTTCTGCAAATTTTGATTGACGATACTATCGGGCCTTTGCTCGGCGTCCAAAATCCGGTTTTCACAGGCCTTCTTTGGGCAATTGGCGGGATGGGTATTATTTATCTGTCCGGTGTGATTTCAACCTTTGTTTATAACTGGCAGATTATTATCATTGGACAGGGAGTGCAGAAGCAAATTCGCGATGAAATGTTTGAAAAAATGCAAAAGCTGCCCATACGCTATTTCGATACAAACAGCTACGGCGATATCATGAGCCGCTACACAAATGATGTCGATCCCCTGCGGCAGATGATTTCTCAGGGCATCCCGATGTTGTTCTCATCCCTGATAACGATGGTGCTGGTGTTTTGCGCGATGCTTTATACCAGCATCCCGCTCACTGTTCTCGTGCTGGTCATGGTATTTCTGATGCTGAAAGCGTCCGATAACGTCATCGGAAAGAGCCGGGGCTATTTTATCCAACAGCAGCAGGATCTGGGCGATATAAATGGCTACATCGAAGAAATGATGAACGGTCAGAAAATTGTCAAAGTGTTCTGTTATGAGGAGGAATCCAAGCAGAAATTTGATGATAGAAATGAACAGCTTTTCGAAAGCAGCGGCAGCGCGAATAAATATGCCAATGCGCTGATGCCGATTATGGCCAATTTATCCAACCTGATCTATGTGTTGGTCGCGATTGCCGGCGGAATGATGACGTTGGGCGGTGTGGGCGGACTCACCTTGGGAGCGATTGCCAGTTTTCTGCAGCTCACAAAATCTTTCAGCCAACCTATCGGCCAGATTTCACAACAGGTGAATTCGGTCATCATGGCCTTGGCCGGAGCTGAACGGATATTTGCCCTGATGGATGAGCAGCCCGAGCAGGACGACGGTTACGTAACTTTGGTCAATGCCATTCACGATTCTCAGGGAGGAGTGGCCGAGACGCCGGAGCATACCGGTGTATGGGCCTGGAAGCATCCGCACACGGATGGTACGCTGACCTATACCGAAGTGAAGGGCGATATCGTTTTTGATGACGTGAGTTTCAGCTACGACGGAGAAAAGACGGTGCTGCATGACGTTTCGTTTTATGCGAAACCGGGACAGAAAATCGCTTTTGTGGGTGCGACCGGCGCAGGCAAAACGACCGTCACCAACCTGCTCAACCGCTTTTATGACATTCCGGACGGAAAGATTCGTTATGACGGGATCAATATCAAAAAGATTAAAAAGGCTGATTTGCGCCGTTCCTTGGGAATTGTGCTGCAGGATACCAATTTATTCAGCGGCACAGTGAAAGATAATATCCGCTATGGCAAGCTGGACGCTACGGACGAGGAAATTGTTGAAGCCGCAAAACTGGCAGGGGCGGATAGCTTTATTTCCCGGCTGCCGAATGGGTATGACACCGAACTTTCCGGTGACGGCTCCAGCCTGTCGCAGGGGCAGCAGCAGCTCCTGATAATTGCACGCGCAGCCGTGGCAGACCCACCGGTGATGATTCTGGACGAAGCAACCTCAAGCATTGATACCCGCACCGAAAAGTTGGTACAGCGCGGGATGGATGCACTGATGAAAGACCGGACCGTGTTGGTCATCGCGCATCGTCTTTCCACAATCCAAAACTCAAAAGCGATTATGGTGCTCGATCAGGGCCGAATCATTGAGCGCGGCAGCCATGATGAGCTGCTTGCGGAGAAGGGACGGTACTATCAGCTATACACAGGCGCCTTTGAAACGGCAGATGAACTGACTTCCGAAAGTTAGCCGATATCCGTTTTGCCCTGCAAACGAAAGGGTAAAAGGCGAACTGTTTACGGAAAGATTCCAGAACAGGCAAAGGGTGTCCCCACAAGTCGAAAGATCCGATTTGGGGGACATTTCGGTGGTTTTCATGTTTCAAGGAGGCAAATTACAATAAAAGCAGAAGGAGACAGCCAATTCAACGGGCGCATGGGAAAGTGGTTGTATTTGGGTTTGGGCAGC
>CALAEB010000025.1 GCA_937890875.1 uncultured Anaerolineaceae bacterium
GTTTGCACCGGTTCAGCGCTTTTAGCCAAAACCGGTCTTCTGAATGGCCGAAAAGCGACCTCCAATAAACGGGCCTTTGCGTGGGTAAAATCGATAAACCCGAATGTAGTCTGGGTTGCCCGCGCCAGATGGGTATGGGACGGAAAATTCTACACCTCCTCCGGCGTTTCCGCGGGAATGGATATGGTGCTCGGGTTTATCGCGGACAGGCTGAGCAGGGAGCGCGCTGAAGAAATCGCGGACAGCATTGAATATATCTGGAATGATGATCAGGACATTGATCCGTTTACCAGAGAATAAACCGGATGCGATTCGTCCGCAAACGCCAGTTCGAACTATGGTGAGCCTTTTCGAATTTTGAGCAAAGGTACATGCTGCTATCTTTTTTTAAATTTGAGCTGCCACGCAGAACATGGGAACGCGAAACTTGGTCAATTCTTTCAGATAAACAAGAGAACCGCGGAGAAGTTTCGGATCGCTGGCATAGAATCATATTCGGGGCAGCCGATGTCGTTCCTGTGTTAGAATAACCTCCATCGGAAAATCCCATCCCGTTATGCAAGTATTTTACAAGATTCCACTGATTGGATATTGAAGCCTATGTTACCAAAAAACAATAAAGAAATTACGAATAAATGGCTGAATAAAAACCTGCCGCAGGTCGGTGAACTCTCAAAAATCGATCCCTGGTGGGGGTTGGTGCTCATTGTGCTGGCGCTGATCGTTCTCCTGTTAGTTTCACAGCCGGATCCATATCAGCGGATTCTGAATTTTACCGAAGATGGTATCTGGATTACATTGTTGGTGACGCTGGTCTCAAGTGTGCTGACGCTGGTTCTGGGCCTGTTCGGCGGACTGGGCAGAATATCCAAGAACAAAGTCATTTACGGCATCGTTTCGCTGTATGTGGAAATTGTGCGCGGTATCCCGCTCCTGGTTCAGCTGCTGGTATGGTATTTCGCATTTCCCGCCATCATCGCCCAAGCCGGCATAAAATTTAATATTCCCGCTTTCAAGAATTACCTGGCGAATCCGGTCATGATGGCAATCATCGGGATCTCCGTCTGCTACGCAGCCTATATGTCCGAAATCGTACGCGCCGGGATTGAATCGCTCCCGGCCGGGCAGATGGAAGCCGCCCGTTCGCTGGGAATGACCCGGCTGCAGGCGATGCAGTATGTGATTCTGCCGCAGGCCTACCGCACGATTATGCCGGCGATCGGGAACGAGTTTATCTCGATCCTGAAAGATTCCTCACTGGTTTCGGTTGTCGCGGTATCCGATCTTACCCGCCGGGGCCGGGAATTCATGTCGACCACCTTTTTACCGATTGAAACCTGGACGATGGTAGCGCTCCTGTACCTGCTGATGACATTGATCTCAGCGCGGATCGTCAATATTGTTGAGAAGAAAACGAAAATGGACAAATAGCTCATGGATGAACAGCCGATTATTCAAATCAAAGACGTACATAAATACTTCAGTGATTCAATTCATGCCTTACGGGGTGTCACGCTGGATATTTATAAGGGCGAGGTGATCATGATCATCGGGCCGTCCGGCTCCGGAAAATCCACCTTGCTGCGCAGCATCAACAATCTGGAAGAAATTGATTACGGCGATATTATCGTAGACGGCTTTTCAGTGAAAAACCACAAGGATATCAACAAACTGCGGATGGAAGTCGGCATGGTTTTCCAGCAGTTTAATTTGTTTCCGCATCTGTCGGTTTTGAATAACATCATGCTTGCACAGAAGATCGTCCGGAAACGGAGTGAAAAGGACGCGCTGAAAAACGCCATGATTTTACTGGACAAAGTCGGCATTCCGGATAAAGCCAATGCCTTCCCCGCGCAGCTCTCCGGCGGTCAGCAGCAGCGGGTGGCCATTGCCAGGGCGCTGGCGATGAACCCGAAAATCATGCTCTTCGATGAGCCAACCAGTGCGCTCGACCCGGAAATGATCCAGGAAGTGTTGGAAGTCATGATTCAGCTGGCCAGAGAAGGGATGACGATGGCAGTCGTCTCGCATGAGATGGGTTTTGCCCGGGCAGCGGCCGACCGCTGTATTCTGATGGATGCGGGAAAAATTGTCGAGGACGCGCCTAAGGATGAGCTGTTCACCAATCCGAAGGAAGAACGAACCAAGCTTTTCCTGAGCAAGATTTTATAAGCTCCGTAATTTTCCAAATTCAGTTCGATTTTTACAAAACGCTTGCCTGTGCAGGCGTTTTGTTTTTTTCGCAAGCATTTCAATACGCTCAAGCCGTTTCGGCCACATCGGACATTTTTATGAAGTTTTCCAACGGATAAATTTTCCTTTATATTGGATTCGAGCATCAAAAGTCGAATTGATCAAAGCGGAAAATGCAGTTCCGCTTTTTTTGCAATTCTTTTGACACGTGAATCATATTTTACATGGGTGCCAAGAGCATAACAGTTTCCTTTTGCATATTTAGGAATGCCGATTGGCGCCATATTTCGGGATCTAGATCTGAGAATGCAGTAGAATAAGGTTAATTTCCGGAAAAGGATCATTCCTTTCTTCCGGTTTATTTTGCAGAAAAGGAATCGTATCATATGAAACAATTTGAGCAGGCGATTGTTCGCATCCCCTGTGACCGGTTCCCGGAAGGGATTACGCCGGGATCATTGGGCAAAGCAGACGTCGCATCAGCGAGAAAACAGCATCAGGCTTATATCGAGACACTGAAAGCATGCGGCGTAAAGGTTACTGTGCTGGAGGCGGAGAATGACTTCCCGGATTCCTGCTTTGTCGAGGATCCGGCCATCGTTACCGATCGGGTCGCGATCATCACCCGGTTTGGCGCAGCCTCCCGTTCAGGGGAAACGCCGCTGATATTGCCGGCGATAACCGCCGTCTATGGCGATCATATCGAAACCATTCAGGCCCCCGGAACCGTCGAAGGCGGTGATATCTGCCAGGTCGGAGAGCATTTCTTCATCGGCTTATCGCTCCGTACAAATGACGAGGGAGCCCGTCAGCTTGGCGAAATTCTGAAAAAATATGGATTCACCAGCAGTACGATCGATATCCGCAAATACAAAACAGTCCTGCACCTGAAAACCGGGATGTCCTATTTAGGCAACGATACATTCATCGTAATGCCCGAAATAATGGACGAGCCGGAATTGAAGAAATACACAAAGCTTGTTGTCACACCGGAAGAGAGCTATGCTGCGAATTGCATCCGGGTCAACGATTTCGTGATCATCCCGGCCGGTTTCACCAACGCAATTGCGCAGGTCGAAGGCGCCGGGTTTAAAACATTGCCGCTGGAAATGAGCGAATTCCGGAAGCAGGACGGCGGGTTAAGCTGTCTTTCACTGAGGATTCCGGAACTTCACTTCGCGAGTCAATAGCTGACCATCGTTTACGACAGAACGGCACGCCAGGCCCGGGGAACCGGTTTTTGCCATGCGCAGAACATGCATCTGTCATAATGTCACCTGACCGCAGTTCAAACGATGGGAAAAGTTCCCTGCAGTCTGCTTATTATGCGCCTACGCGAAAGGATTGAACGGATTTCGCATTCCTGATTGTCCGGAGTGCTTTTATAAAAAACGTGTTCAACGCAATGTTGAACACGTTTTTTGCTTCTGATTCGTTCGGAAGGTTTCTTGTTATCCGTCAAAGCTCGTATTTCGCAAGCAGCTCGTCAAATTTGCCGCTTTCTTTAACTTTTTTCAGGCCTTCGTTAATTTTTGTCTGGAGCTCGGTATTTGATTTGCAGATCGCAATCCCGAGATCTTCAGAGGAGTACAAATCGCCCACCGGTGTTAAACCGCCCAACGATACCGCATATCCTTCCGCCAGTGTATTATCCGTCAAAACCCCGTCAATCTGTCCGTTTTTCAAATCCATAAAGGCCAGATCAATGCTGTCATATCCCTTGTAAGTCACCAGGCCTTCGGCTTCCCATTCCTGGATCATGATCGCGCCGGTTGTGCCGGTCTGTCCGCCCACAGTCTTCCCTGCAAAATCTTCCTTATTCACCAGATCGGTTACGCCCTCTTTCACGGTCATGATCTGTCCGATCGCGTAATAAGGATCGGAGAAAAGCATCGTTTCTTTCCGCTCATCGGTAATGGAAATCGCAGAAGCGCCCGCATCATACTGGCACTGAGCCAAACCGGCAATCACAGCGTCGAAACCGATATTCACAAATTCGACCTGGAAACCTTCCGCTTCCGCAATGGCTTTTGTCAGGTCGATATCAAACCCGGTCAATTCCTTCGTTCCTTCATCAACCATTTCAAACGGCGGCCAACTGGCATCCACACCAACTCTGACAACTGCTTCTGAATTATTAGCGGGTTTTAAAAATAAAAACCATGCAGCCACGAGTACTGCCAACACAATAATAGCGATAATGATCCCTTTTTTCATGATTTTTTCTCCCTTAGGAAATGTTAGCAACATTTTAACATGGATATCGGCTTTTTTTTACAATCTGCAAATATTTATGAGCCTACAAAAGAATTGGAAAAAAACGGAACAGCGGAACTTCTTCCGTACCCTGTACGTTATAAAAACAGAAACAAAAACTGAAAGAGAAAGGGATCCGGAAATCCGGATATGTCCACGGGTATTTCGGGGAGTGGGAAAGGGTTGCTGTAGTTCTGTTGTTATTTGAAATGGATCGGGATATGCCAAATTATTGGAACCCGTATTTCGAATTATTGGAATTTCACCGCCTGAATTTCGAATTTCGGCAAGATATGTTAGGATTAATTTATTATTGATTGGAGTGTCAAAAGGATAAAATTTCCAAAGGAGTTATTTGTTATGCTATTTTTTGTTGGGCGAGGCCCAACAAAAATAGCATAACAGTTTTCCTTTTCAACAATTAGGCTTTTAACACCCATATCATAATTTGACCAGTTTTTCGACGAAGGAGTCTGGGATGAAAAAGAATAAAAACTTGAAATTACTGCTTCTCCTTACTGCGGCTCTGGCATTTACTCTGAGCTTTACGCCGGTCCGTCAGGAAGGCAGCACGATCATATCCGTAGATATGGACGCATTGGTCAAACAGGTTGAGGAGTCGCTGAGCGAGCAATATGACAGCATGATCGAGGCGCTGGAACTTCGCATTCAGGCATTGGAAGAGAAAGTTGAAGCTTATGAAAGGCAGTCCGCCACGCTGGCTGTGATTGCCAACCTGCCAACCGCTACAGCCGCCATCCAGGGCGCTACGCCGGAACCCTCCGCCACTCCGACCAGAACGCCGAACCCATCCGGTTATGACTGTGAAACGACGCTGTTAAGCCCTTATTACTATGGTGAATTTTCGCCCGGAAGCGTTTTTTCTTTCCAGGTGCAGATCACCAATACCGGTTCAAAGACCTGGGGAAAGGACGTCACAATAGAATATCTCGATGGGCTCCAGGCGGAAGTCGACGAATTATATGCTTACGCGCTTCCGGTTACGTTGGCCGAGCCGGATGATTCATTTACCATCAATATCCTGATGAAAGCGCCGGAGGAAAAGAAAAACGACGGAAAATATGAGGCAACATATACTTTGAAAGCCGAAGATGAAAATTTCTGCGAGTTTTCCTATTATATTTACGTTCCATAGCCCGTAAGCGCGGGAAACCCGGCTGATCGGGACATCGGGATCTGAACAACCAAAACACGCTTTTGTCTCAGCGGTTTATTCAAAACAGATTCCCATATCCCGAATTACGGTCAACCGATGACAACGATTCATTTTTTGCCGTTCTCATTTTGCACTGCAAATTAAGGGCGGCAATTTTTTTTTGGGGGGGGGAGGTGAAACAAAACCAGTCCGCCTTTTCCACTTCTTTACGGCATCGCACCGTTATACAATTCCGCTTCGGAAGCCCATAACAGATTCGCGTTATTGACGAATCCAAAACCCGAAACAGGCTTTCCCACCCCGTCACTCGCAGCCCGATCCGGCACGATATAACGCACCAGATTCAGCTTCAGA
>CALAEB010000026.1 GCA_937890875.1 uncultured Anaerolineaceae bacterium
GCCATTTTAATTTTACCTCACCCTGGTAATTCTTGGGGAAAACAAACAAATAATTAATAATTAGATATATTTATTCCGTCAGATATCAAATTTTCCGTAATCCACAGTTAAACGGGCTACGGATCAGCAATTCATTGTGTGAGCAGATTGCTCGAAAGCTTGCTCAATTCTGCGGCAAAATAAATTTCTCCGCAGGAAATTTACGGGCTACCGGTAAAAACTGTTTTTAATTAATTCTCATTGAATAATAAAAAACATTGCCGGCAACCAAAAGGATCCAGTTCTTTTTCAGGAGTTCGAAATATCGGAATCATTTTCGAATACAAAAAATCACAGATATTTCTTTTCAAGAATCGAATTAATGGGGATAAAATCAAAGAGCTATGACGGTTCTGGCGGACGGTAAGCGGGAAATTGGATTTTCACAAGTGTATATTTCCCTGCTTTGCTTTCAATGGAAAGTCCATATTGGGAACCAAAAAACGATTTAATCCTGGTGTTGATGTTGTAAATGCCATATCCATCAGCATTTGTAAATTTTCCGCGCTGAAGATTCGTACTGAGCATAGAGTTTAATTCCGAAAGCTTATCCTCATTGATTCCGACGCCATTATCATAAACCGACAGGGCTATTCCAAAGTCGTCGCGATCCAACGTAATGACAATAATTCCTCCGTTTTCGGTTGATTGAAGCCCATGGTAAATCGCATTCTCGATCAGCGGTTGAATAATTAATTTCGGAACATAAAGATGCTCCAACTCTTCCTGGCAAAGCATGTTAACAATTTCATACCGCATTTTATCGCTATAACGTGTCTGCTGGATTTCAAGGTAAAGCTGTGCATGATGAAGCTCATTCTCAATCGGGACTAAATCCGCGCCTTTACTGAGTGAAAGCCGGAAACAAGAATTGCAATCAGGCCGGCAAAGAATTTAACCCGATCCTTGTTCCGGAAAAAACGGCTGAAAGCCATCAGAGATTTAAGGGCCTGATCATAATTGCCGGAACGGATCTGCCAGGAAATGTTATCCAGCGTATTATAAAGAAAATGCGGATTGATTTGCGCCTGCAAGGCAGCGAACTGGGCCTCCCGTACAGCATTTTGTTTGGCTTCTAACTCTAGGAAAAGATTATTGATCCTCAATAACATGGTATTAAAAGCAACGTTGAGCGCATTAATTTCGTAAACATCCGTCGGAATCGTCAGCTGTTTCCCTTGTTGTATGTTTTGGGGATCATCCATAAAAGACAATAATTTTTCAATCGGCTGAGAAATTTCACGGGAAGAATCCTTTGACAAGTAAATAGAAAAGATACTGATCGCAATCAAACTAATCAATACAATACTTCCAGCAATTTTCACATTGTCACCGATCAGATCCCACAGCAAACAGCTCAGCGTGATTCGCCACCCGTTATCGAGCATGCCGGTTTCAGACAATACATCCCAGCCTAAACGCGAATCTTTTGCATCAATTTGATCTCCCACCGAAACAATAACGTTATCCTCATTCGTGATCTCAACAGAAAGCCCTTCAAAAGCGGCGCCTTTTTCCAGAATTTCTATCAGAATTTTTGTCTGGAATTCCATCAGTATGATTCCCTCACGATTACCTGTCCGAAAATTTAATATCGGATAAACAACAGCCGTATAGCCATGTTTTCGATTGTTTGCCAGAAGGGATGAATCATATGTATCCAGCCAATTCGAGGGATGATAACTCCGAGCCATATGATACCAATTTTCTGTTTCAAAATCTTTATCCCAAAACGGGAAATATGTTGATTTAAAATATCTGCCATCGTCCAAAATAAGATAGAAAGCGTCCATATATCGGGTATTGTTCGCCTGTGTCTGAACAAGAATCCCATCGATCTGGACACGCTGGCGGAACCATTCGCTCCGTTCTGATTTGGGTTCCCGCAGCATTTTTTGTACTTCCAAATTGTCTTCAATCAAGGCAAAAACATTATTGCTTTCACGAACAATCTCATTCATACGATCGGTGTAATACGTCAGTGAACTCTGCATTGTATCCTGAGCCCGCTTTTTGATTTCATTTACCAAAAGGGAACTGAAAATAAGCGATACGATAAACATCGCAATGATTGCAGTTGAAAGTATGGTCCGGAAAAGTTTTACCCTGAAAAATTTCATATTTGATTAAGGCATCAAAAGCAAGAAAGGCCCCATAAAAGGGAAATGGATGGGTTTGATCTTAGACTCTCCAATCATATTTTAAATTATGAGTTCAGAATACGATATTCTGAAGGAGACAACCCGGTATATTTCTTAAAGACAACGCCGAAATAATTTGTGTTCAGATAGCCAACTTTTTCAGAAATAACACTGATCTGATCATTTCCTTCGACCAAGAGCCGGATAGCCATATCAATCCGGGTTTGATTAATATAGGTTGTAATGCCGTACCCACATTCTTTATTAAAGATAGATGACAAATATGCCGGGCTGAAATTAACGCTTCTGGAAATCTCCATTAATGAAAGCCCTGGCGATTGATAATTTTTCCGAATATACTTTTTCACCCGATTTACAATCTGTGCCGTATTGCCCGCCTTGTTCTTTACAAGATAAGCGCCAACCATATGCAGGAAAGACAACAGATGTTTTTGCAAATCATCCACAGTATCCGAGGTAAACAATGTCGAGAGGCAAGCACTCACATCCGGATAAATTTCGTTCAATGAGATGCTCGAAAAGATGCTTTGATTCATCAGACAGCTGATTACATTACGCACAAATTGCTGAGCGTCAAAAAGGCAGACCTTTTTGCTTTGAAAAACTTCAAACAGCCTGGTTAAGATCCGGTTAACGGCGTCCTGATCATAATTGGTTGTCGCAGCCACAATTTCCTCAATAACCGCATAATCGACCGAATAACGCTGGTAATCCATTTTATATTCTTCGTCCGCCCGGTAAATCCGCTCATTCCCATATACATATTTTAGATTGGCATAGCGGACAGCTTCAAGGAAGCCTTTCCCGAGATTATCCGTTGACAAGTGAGGCAGACTGATCCCCACCGCATAAGAAGGGTAGGAATGCTTATGGAAAAATGACTGGATCATTGAGGCCAGACACCCAGCGTTTTTCTCGGCTTCCTCCGAGGTATCCGACCGTGAGACGAGGATCATATTGTGCGGGTTTCGATCGAGGAAGTAGAAATCATTGCCGGACTGACAATACCGGGTTAATTCATCCGACAGCGAAGTGTAAAGTGAATCAGGTTTTTTACCAAACAGATCCAATAGGTTATCCATCTGCAAAACCAGAACAACAAACCAGGAATGACGCAACTCAGGATGTTTTTCAACAATGGTGTTATAAGCTTCTGATGGATACTCGGAATAAATCATCTTATGCAGAATATTGCCAATCTCATCTTCGGTTTCTGGATCGGCAAGCGTACGTAACTGCTGAATCCGCTCACTGGCTTCTTTTACCGCATTCAGCAGTTCAGCCGGCTCAATCGGTTTGAGAATATAGTTGCGCGCGCCAAAATTAATTGCTTTTTTGGCATACTCAAACTCCTCAAAACCGCTGATGATAATCACCTCGATCCCGTCCCACTGTTCCCGAATATTTTTCAGCAGTGCCAACCCGTCCATCTTCGGCATCTTAATATCGGTAATTACAATATCCGGCCGGTGGCGTGCGATAAGTTCCAACGCTTCTATTCCATTTTCACAAGTTCCGATCAGTTGTATATCATGTTCTTCCCAAGGGATGATGGTTGCCATACACTCTCGAGTAAAACGCTCGTCGTCAACGATAAGAATCTTTATCACAGATATCCTCCACACACGTCCGGTTGCCGGAAAGAAATAACCACATCAGATCGGAACGCTCAGTTAAAAAGGGTACGCTTTCTACCTTTCCCGCAATGTGTCGAAATATGATTCAGGCGTCAAAAGTAAGGAATACCCCAGAAAAGAGAAATCGATGGTTCCGTTGTTTTGCGTGGAATACAAAAACAACAGAACCGCAAGCTTAACTTTTTTTATTCGAGATGATTTCCCATATCTCGAATTGGATCCTTTCCAACATCTTCGGGCAAAAAGGAACAATAAACTGCTTTTCTGGAAAGGAGTGCCTTTTCTCGACAAATACAGAAAAATGCGTATCTGTTTTGAAGATAACAACGATCTCGCTCGGGAATTGGCTTCGTTATCGTATTTCCTGAGTCACCCTAAAAATACGATAACGAAGGACGATGCTATTACGGCGGACAGAAAGAATTAAAATTCAGATCGATGCGGAACATCCCGAAGGAAAATTTCCCTTTTCAAAGCCCATCTTTCCCTGTCTTCCGGCTGGAAACAATTCTGTGGAAACGAATTGATCACGACCCGCCGCATAGCGTCCTTGTCAGCCAATTCTCCACATCCATAAGCCTGCAACAGAAGGTTGCCCACACTGCTGGCTTCAAAAACGCCGGTATACACCGGATAGCCAGATGCGTTGGCTGTGAACTGATTGATCAGATAATTTTTACTTCCTCCGCCAACAATATAGATTTTTGAGATCGTCTTGCCTGCAGCCTTAAGCAGTTTACCAAGATAAAAGTCATATTTCAAGGCCATGCTCTGAAATATAATCCGGGCAACAGCGCCGGCATCTTCCGGATCGACACGGATACCGAAGTACTCACCGATCATGCCGCATATCATTCCCGGCATGTCGTCATTCGCATACAAATCCGGCGCGTCCACATCTACAAAGCAATCCAGATCCGGTGCGTTCTTTGCCAGTTCGACGATTTCCGAATAGGAATATTTTTTCCAAGCATCTTTACACTGCTGAATAATCCAGGTTCCGGTAATGTTCTTCTTGAACATATTCGTCATCAACGGCATGGTTGAGTTACTGAAATTATGCCGCCAGGCCTCTTCACTGTGGATCGAGACAGGCGTCTCCGTTCCCATCAGGGACCAGGTGCCACTGCTGATAAATGCCCAGTCATCCCCTGCGTCCGCAACTGCCAACGCCGCACAAGCTGTGTCATGGGAACAGGGTGTAATAATATCCACCGTTCCGAAAATACCGGCATCAGCCAGAATCCGCGGATTCACCTGTCCAACACATTCTCCGGCATGCGAGATTTTAGTTTTGATTGAACGGGGAATCCCGAACGCGTCCAGAATGCTGTCATCCCAATCGTCTCTTTCCCGGTTAAATATCCGGCTGTATGAAACCAGCGAATGTTCGCAGGAAATTTCACCGCCTAACAGATAATGAAACACATCGGCGACAAACAAAATCGCATGCGGGGCCTCAATCGAAGGTTCATCCTCCTGCTGCAATCGCAGAATCTGATGCAATGTATCGGTCGGCATTTCCTGATTCCCGGTAATCCGGTACAGATTGAACCGGCCGAAATTTCTTTCAACGATTTTTGCGACATCGCTGAAAGCATGATCCCGATAAGAGGAAGGTAGCCGGGTAATATTCCCTTTCCGGTCCAGTAACACAAAATCACCTCCCCAGGCATCTACACCGATACTGCATAATTCACTGCCGTATTGATCCGCAAACAGTTTGAGCGAATGCAAAATTTCTTCATGATATCGGTAGAAATTCCGCGCGCGCCGATTATTCAGCCGGAAGTCCTGGGTCCTGAAACGATGAAGTTCAGCCGTCTCAATCTTTCCGTTCACAATTCTGCCAGCGATAATCTTGCCGCTTTCCGATCCGATATCGGCTGCTAAATGCCAGCTACCTATCATCCCATCCCCATTCACTTTTACTTTTTCAGAAGTTCGGCAACTTCCGCCGCAATTTTCCGGATCGTCGCATCATCGAGTGAAACTGCAGAACCGTCGATCGCATC
>CALAEB010000027.1 GCA_937890875.1 uncultured Anaerolineaceae bacterium
CTGGAGGGAAAGACCGGGGAGATCGTCGCCAAACTGCAGCGCGAGATGGCTGAAGCTTCGTCGGCGATGAAATATGAACGGGCGGCGGTGCTGCGTGACCAGATCCAGGCGATTGAGCGCGTTGTCGAGAAACAAAAGATCGTCAGTGCCGAACAAATGGACTCCGATGTGATCTCATTGGCCCGCTCCGGCAATGAGGCCTGTGTGCAGATCTTTTTCATCCGCGGCGGCAAATTGATCGGCCAGGAATATTTCATCATGAAAGGCGCGGAAGATGTTCCGGATGAGAAAGTCCTGTCTGAGTTTATCAAGCAGTACTATAGCGAAACGACGACCGTTCCTCCGGAAATGCTGCTGCCTCAGGAATTGGAGGAAGCGCGCATTATCCAGCAGTGGCTTCGCAACAAGCGCGGCGGGAAGCGGGTCGTATTGAAGGTCCCGAAGAGCGGCGAGACAAAAGACCTGGTCAACATGGCGACCGAAAACGCGATTGAGACATTGCGCGCATTGAAAACCCAGTGGGACCGGGACACGAACCGGCAGAGCAGCGGCCTGAATGAGCTGCAGCAGGCGCTTTCCCTCAAGACGCCGCCCAACCGGATCGAATGTTACGATATATCCAATACACAGGGAACGAATTCTGTCGGCTCGATGGTCGTGTTTGACCAAGGCGTTCCGAATAAGCAGGCCTATCGCCGGTTTAATATCAAAACCGTGGAAGGCCCGAATGATTTTGACAGCATGACCGAGGTTCTGACCCGGCGGCTGAAACGATGGCAAGCCGCCCAAGAGAAAAATCAGGAAACCGGCGCAAAAGCCGATCCTTCTTTTGCTTTGCTGCCGGATCTGATCATCATGGACGGGGGAAAAGGCCAGCTGGGACGGGCGGTCGAGGTTTTGGCGGATTTCGAACTGACAGAACGAATTCGGGTGGTCGGGCTGGCCAAACGGGAGGAAGAGATCTTTCTGCCCGGGAAGTCCGAACCAATCATTCTGCCGCGCCACGGAGAGGCGTTGTATCTGGTGCAGCGGATCCGGGACGAAGCGCACCGCTTTGCCATTACGGCGCACCGGAACCGGCGGACGAAAGAGGGCCTCGCCTCGCAGCTGGAGAAAATCCCCGGGATCGGGCCGGTGAAACGGAAAGCGCTGCTGAAAAAATTCGGCTCGATCGATGCCATTGCCAATGCCGAAAAGGCCGAATTGATGCTGGTGGATGGGATCACGGAACCTTTGGCTGAAAATATCCGGAATCATTTCGGGTGAACAGCTGTTCTTCCCAGCAATAAAGGAAGAACCAGGAACTTTCTTTTGTGTGGCAAAGATTTTGTCAATTTTATTCCGCTTCTGACGAATTTGATTTTTGACGCTCATTTCGACTTCTCTGCGGTCTTTGTTCAAAGTATAAAGACCGCAGAGAAGTCTTTTCATCTTTCGAATTGTTGTTGACACGCTGCTCCTGCCTTCAAAAGCCTTTTTGACGATAAAATAGTAATAACTCAAAATCGTTTTTTTTGAAAGGAATACGTTCCCATGGCTCAAACACTCTTTCAAAAACGGGCTGACAAACTTGGTGAAAAAGTAGTCAGAGCGTTGAACAACCGTCATTTCGAGGCTTATTACGTCCCAACCAAAGAAGCCGCACTCGAAAAAGCACTGTCCCTGATCCCGGAAACGGATGTGGTTTCGTGGGGAGGATCGGAAACAATCGATCAGATCGGCCTCAGGCCGTATATCCTTGCGCACGCTTATGCCGTCATCAATCGTGACGACGCACAGACACCACAGGAGCGGGTGGAACTGATGCGCCGGGCGTTGACCTGTGACACGTTTCTGATGAGCGCGAACGCCATCAGCGAAGACGGACAGCTGGTTAATGTGGACGGAAACGGAAACCGGGTTGCCGCGATGATTTACGGCCCAAAAAATGTCGTTGTGATTGCCGGGGTCGACAAAGTTGTGAAAAGCGAAGCGGACGCGATCGTCCGGGCCCGGACAATCGCCGCGCCGATTAATGCCCAGAAATTTGACAGCAAAACACCCTGCAATGTAACCGGCACTTGTGAAAACTGCATATTGCCTGAATGTATTTGTGCATATGTTGTAACGACCCGGATCAGCCGTCCGGCGAAAAGAATCAAGGTGATTTTGGTCGGTGAATCGCTTGGTTTTTAATGTGCACGTTTCAGTGAGGCGGATTTAAAATTCGAAGCACTGAAACCGTCTGTCATTGACAAAAAGAATTTTTATACCGATATTCCCCGCCGACGCTGGCGGGGAATATCGGTATAAAAGCGTTTTTCATAGGGGCAAATTTCGAAATTTGGACTGGCCTTCCCATATTTCGAAATACTGGCCTGTCATCATAAATTTGACAATCGCTATGAAGTATGGTTTAATTCGAAAAATCAATTGAATAAGCCCTTGATGGCGCTCTTATCCAGAGAGGTGGAGGGACTGGCCCTATGAAACCTCGGCAACCTGAATGACTTCAAGGTGCCAATTCCGGCAGACGTACGAAAATCTGGAAGATAGGAGGGCAGGATAAAAAATATCACCCCCTCTGATTCCATGGGGGGATTTTTTTTATAGGAGAAACGATGTCTACTTTTATCAACTCACCCAAATTCCTGTTTACTTCGGAATCGGTTACGGAAGGCCATCCGGATAAACTTTGTGATCAGATCAGTGACGCAGTTCTGGATGCCTGTCTTGCTCAGGACCCTTATTCACGCGTGGCTTGCGAAGCCGCGACAAAGACCGGCTATGTGATGATCTTTGGCGAAATTACCACCAAGGCTTTTGTCAATTTTGACGAATTGGTGCGGAACGTCGTCAAGGAGATCGGGTATGACTCCAGCGAAAAATGCTTTGACGGGAACACCTGCGGTATTTTCTCCGCCATTTCCACCCAGTCACCGGATATCGCGCTGGGCGTAGATAAGGCGCTGGAAGTCAAAAAAGGCGAGAACGCCGATTCCGACATCGCCGATGTCGGCGCCGGTGATCAGGGCATCATGTTCGGTTATGCCTGCAATGAGACGGATGTGCTGCTTCCGCTGCCCATTTATCTGTCGCACCGTCTGGTGGAAAAACTGACGGAAGTTCGCAAAAACGGCACGCTGGATTGGGTCTACCCGGACGGCAAAAGCCAGGTGACGGTTGAATACGCTTATGGCAAACCCAAGCGGATCGATACGGTTGTGATCAGCACACAGCATTCCGCTTCGAAACGGAACAAGCATGATGAAATTGAAGCTGCCATCCGCAAGTATGTGATCGACCCGGTCCTGCCGAAAGAACTGGTGGATGAAAATCTGAAAGTGTATGTCAATCCGACCGGAGAATTCATTGTCGGCGGCCCGCAGGGCGATTCCGGGCTGACCGGCCGCAAGATCATTGTGGACACCTACGGCGGTTTCGGACGGCACGGCGGCGGTTGTTTCAGCGGGAAGGACAGCACCAAAGTCGATCGTTCAGCATCCTATGCGGCCCGCTGGGTGGCGAAGAATATTGTCGCGGCCGGGCTGGCGGATCGGGTGGAAATTCAGCTCTCGTACGCAATCGGCGTGGCCAAACCGATCAGCATCAATGTGGAAACATTCGGTACCGGTAAGATTGCCGATGAAAAGCTGTCGGAAATTATTAACGCCAATTTCGATCTGCGCCCCGGCGCCATCATTCGTGACTTGGATCTGCGCCGCCCGATTTACCA
>CALAEB010000028.1 GCA_937890875.1 uncultured Anaerolineaceae bacterium
CTGACGGGAGGTGTCGGAAATGTCATCGGCTCGCTTTTTGGGGTATTAATTAAGGGAACGATTGAATCGTTTATTACCACGCAGGGAACGCTGTCGTCCTGGTGGACAAGAATTGTGATTTCGCTTTTGCTGGCTTTCTTCATTGTCCTTCAAAGTGTGTTTGCGTCTATGAAGGATCGGCGCAGGTAAATTCTTCGGATCATTCCGGCCAGGTAAAAGCGGCACAATCGGTCCCGGCTGCGGGTGACGGTTCGCCTGAACCGCGAATCAGAACCCGGGCGGTGAACGGAAAAGATGCCTGTTTCGGCGGAACCGGTTCTTGTCCCAAGGCGCTGACCGGACAGCCGGTTTTGAACGAAATTCGGAATAAAGGCTCCTTCTGAATACTGCCGATGCCCTGCCCGCAATTCGAGTTTTTGAATTGCGGGGTTTTGAATAAACGACCGGAGAACTTGTGCCGCTCTCATTTTACCGAAAATGGGATAGGACACAGATAATTTGTAGGAATCCGAATTGCCGGACAATTATCAAATATACGAATAACGAGGGATTGAATGAAGAAATATACCATTGGGGTTGATTTTGGTACTTTATCAGGCCGCGCGGTGCTGGTGGACGTCTCCAGCGGTGAAGAATTGGCTGACAGTGTTTTTGATTATCCGCATGCGGTGATGGATGAGACGCTGCCGGACGGGACAAAACTGGGAGTGGACTGGGCGCTCCAGCATCCACAGGATTATCTGGATGTGTTTTATCACACAATTCCTGCGTTGTTCGAGCAGAGCGGGGTTGACCCGGCCGATATTATCGGCGTCGGGATCGATTTTACTGCCTGTACTTTTATGCCGGTGAAAAAAGATGGGACACCGTTATGTTTTCTGGATACGTTCCGCTCCAATCCCAACGCATATGTGAAGTTGTGGAAACATCATGCGGCGCAGGATAAGGCGAATCTGCTGAATGAGCTGGCGGAGAAGATGGATGAGACATGGCTTGACCGTTACGGCGGGAAGATTTCATCCGAATGGGAAGTTCCGAAAGTCATGCAGATTGTGGATGAAGCGCCGGAAGTTTACGCGGCGACCGATTATTTTATGGAAGCTGCGGATTGGGTGATCTGGGCTTTGACCGGCAAGATTACCCGCAACAATTGTACGGCCGGCTATAAAGGGATCTGGAGCCCGCGGGAAGGTTATCCGGCGAATGCGTTTTTCAAAGCGCTGGATCCGCGGTTGGAACACTATGTCCAGGACAAGCTTGATTATCCCATTGTGCAGCTGGCAAGCCGTGCCGGCGGGATCACCGCTGAGATGGCGTCCAAAACCGGTCTGCTGGAAGGGACGGCCGTTGCCGCGGCGAATGTCGACGCGCACGTGACGATTCCCGCGGTAAAAATTGTCGAACCGGGGAAGATTCTGGCGATCATTGGCACGTCTACCTGTCATATTCTGCTGGGAGAATCAGAACAGCCGGTGCCTGGCATGTGCGGTGTGGTGGAAGATGGGGTTTATCCCGGATTCTTTGCCTATGAAGCCGGGCAGAGCTGTGTCGGCGACCATTTCGCCTGGTTTGTGGAAAACTGCTGCCCGGCAGCTTATTTTGCGGAAGCCAGACAGCTGGGGCTGAATATTCATGATTATCTGACACAAAAGGCTGAAAAGTTAGTCCCCGGAGAGAGCGGACTGCTCGCTTTGGACTGGTGGAATGGCAACCGCTCGGTTCTGGTGGATGTGGATCTGACCGGGCTGATCCTCGGCATGACGCTGCAAACAAAACCGGAGGAGATCTACCGTGCACTGATCGAGGCGACCGCTTTCGGTACCCGAAAAATTATTGAGGCTTTCGTTGAGGGCGGCGTCCCGGTGGATGAGTTTTACGCATCCGGCGGTATCTCCCAAAAGAATCCGATGATGATGCAGATCTATTCGGATGTGACCGGGCTGCCGATCCGGATTGCCGGTTCCACCCAGGGTCCCGCGCTCGGAAGCGCCATTTATGCCGCTGTGGCTGCCGGAAAAGAAGCCGGCGGATATGATGATATTTTCCGGGCGGCAACAACGATGGGGAAACTGGACGATACCGTATATCAACCGGATCCGAAGAACCAGGCTGTTTACGATAAGCTTTATGCCGAATACAGCGCGCTGCATGATTATTTTGGCCGCGGCGAAAATGATGTCATGAAACGTTTGAAAGCTATCAAAAAAGATGTAAAAGAAGGTTAAATGAACTATGTCCAATTTAACGAAAAATGAATTCTGGTTTATTGTCGGCTCCCAGTTTCTGTACGGGCCGGAGGTGTTGGAGACGATCGAAAAACGGGCGGCTGAAATGGCGGAGGTCTTAAGCCAAAGCCCGGTAATTCCATGCAAAATTGTATATAAGGTTACCGCGAAGACGCCTGATGAAATCACGCAGGTCGTGAAAGACGCGAACTATGATGATACCTGCGCCGGGGTTATCACCTGGATGCATACGTTCTCCCCTTCCAAGATGTGGATCAACGGGCTTGCGCTGCTGCAAAAGCCTTATCTGCACCTGCATACCCAATATAACCGCAATATTCCGAATCTTGAGATCAATATGGATTTCATGAATCTGAATCAGTCGGCCCACGGCGACCGCGAACACGGGTTTATTGGTGCGCGCATGCGCTTGGCGCGGAAAATTGTGGTGGGGTATTGGCAGGATCAGAACGTGCAGGAGCATATCGGCAGCTGGATGCGCTCGGCGATCGGTACTAAAGCGAGCCGGGATCTGAAGGTGGTGCGCTTCGGCGATAACATGCGCAATGTCGCGGTGACCGAAGGGGATAAAGTCGAAGTCCAGATAAAACTTGGCTGGCAGGTGAACACATGGGGTACCGGCGATCTGGTCACGGAGCTTGAAAAAGTGACCGTGGCCGAAATCGATGCGCTGTTGGATGAATACCGGCAGAAATACACGGTTGCGACCGATAACATCGATTCGATCCGTTATCAGGCACGGGAAGAAATCGCCATCAAACGTATCCTGGACCGGGAAGGCGCCCGGGCGTTTACCAATACGTTCGAAGATCTGTTCGAGATGGATCAGCTCCCCGGCCTTTCGACTCAGCGCCTGCTGGAAATGGGGTATGGTTACGGCGGTGAAGGCGATTGGAAGGTTTCCGCGATGACATCCGTTGTGAAGCAGATGACGGAAGGCCTTCCCGGCGGAACAACTTTCATGGAAGATTATACCTATGATCTCGAGCCGGGCAAAGAATTGTCGCTGGGCGCGCATATGTTGGAAGTGTGCCCATCTGTCGCGACAGATCGTCCGAGGATTGAGGTTCATCCGCTCGGGATCGGCGGGAAGAACGACCCGGCCCGGCTGGTGTTTGAAGGGCATCCCGGCAACGCAATTGTGATCTCACTGGTGGATATGGGCGGACGGCTCCGGCTGATCGTTCAGGATGTTGAGGCTGTAAAACCGATCTATGACATGCCGAATTTGCCGGTCGCCCGGATTATGTGGAAGGCAATGCCGGATCTGCTGACTGGCGCCCATTGCTGGATCCTGGCCGGAGGCGCGCATCATACGGTCTTCAGCTATGCGGCCACGGCTGAAATGATGGAGGACTGGGCGGAAATGATGGGAATAGAATTTGTTCATATCACCAAAGACACCACTGTTGAAAGCCTGAAACAGCAGCTTTTCCTGGCGGATTTGGCCTGGAAGTTAAGATAAGGTGCACTGATGCTATCCTCTCTGAAAGAAACTGTCTGCACGGCGAATTTACTGCTGCCAAAATACAATCTGGTGACTTTTACCTGGGGAAATGTCTCCGGGATCGACCGGGAGCGCGGACTGGTGGTGATCAAGCCGTCCGGAGTTGAATATGACGGGATGGGACCGGAGGATATGGTTGTGGTTGACTTGGAGACCGGGAAAAAGGTTGAAGGCACCCTGAATTATTCGACGGATACGGCGACCCATCTCCAGCTGTACCGGACTTATCCCGAAATCGGCGGAGTCGTTCACACACATAGCCGCTGGGCGACGATCTTTGCGCAGTCCGGCCGCGGGATCCCGGCGCTCGGGACGACTCATGCGGACACTTTTTACGGCGAGATCCCGTGCACACGGCGGATGACCCCGGATGAAATTTCCGGTGAGCCCGGATGGTATGAACTGAAAACCGGGGATGTTATCATCGAACGGTTCCGGGAGATCCCGGTGATGAGTATCCCGGGGGTTCTGGTCCACAGCCATGGGCCGTTTACCTGGGGGCATGATCCTTCGGAAGCGGTCCACAACAGCGTGGTTCTGGAAGAAGTGGCATTTATGGCCTGGCACAACCTTGCCTTGTCCGGCAGCATGATCGAGCCGATGCAACAGGAATTGCTGGACAAACATTTTCTGCGGAAACACGGGAAGGATGCGTATTATGGACAGAAGTAACCCCGCCGTTTTACCGCGTTTGGCTTGAATTTTTATAAAAAGGATATCCGGCCGCTTTTATTTTCCTTGTAGGAGTAATAAAAACGGCCGGAATTTTAACAGAATTTGGCATATGAAGTTCTTTTTGACACCCCACTAAATTTTGCATGCCTGCAATCTTATTGCCGCTTGAAAAGATATCAAAACGCTGTCATATTTTAAAATTTTGCATCTTGACCGGGTGTGAAAATCCGAATACACTATACATATGTTGAATTATTCGAGAAACAGGTACGGAATGTTGATGTCCAGCCGCCGGATGGGGCGGTCGTCGAGCTTTGCGTATCTACAATCGGTTTTTATTGATTAATATTCTCCTGATGATTCGTGAGGCTCTTTTCGTATAAAAGAGCCTCTTTTTTTTGATAGTAATCAATGCCGATCGGATTCTTCAACCGATAAAATTTTCGGAGAAGAATGAAGTGATAAAGATCCAGAATTTGTATAAGGTTTTCAATACGGAAAGTGGGCATTTTCAGGCTTTGGAAGATGTTTCACTCCATGTGGAAGCCGAAGATATTTATGGAATCATCGGGATGAGCGGCGCAGGAAAAAGCACATTGGTCCGTTGCATCAATTTGCTGGAAGAACCGACTTATGGCGAAATTACGATCGAAGGAAAATGTGTCTTTCGGAGACTAAAAAGTGGAGCGGGAGTGAATCAGGACC
>CALAEB010000029.1 GCA_937890875.1 uncultured Anaerolineaceae bacterium
CGCCAGGCATGGTACAGGACGCTGACCTCCCGGTGCAGCGCGAACCGTTCATCCGTGCCGATCAGCCGGCCCAGCGCTTCGCCGATGCCGCAGCCGTCGTTCGCGCCGGCCTGGATCGCCCGGTTCATGAGCAGCCCGGTCTCCTCGGCCATACCGAATGTTCCGTCTTTCAGTGAATCGGCCACGTCTTCGCTGGTGTGCCCGAGCAAAGCGATTTCGAAATCATGGATCGTCGCGGCGCCGTTGCTGGCGATATGCTGGATGAAGCCGCGCTTCATCAATTCGATCAGCACCGGGGCCAATCCGCATTTGATGACATGTGCGCCCTGCATCCAGATCACCGGATGTCCGCCGCGGCGGGCGGTCAGAATCCGCCCGGCGACTTCCGTCAGGTCCGGGGTGGTGAAAGGCTCGGTTGGGGTTTCCGGGAAAATGAAATCCTCCGTCGCAACCCGGTTATGCCGTGCCGGAAGCGGTACAGTTCGAATATGTTTTAAGTCAACTGCCGGATAAGGCATAGGACAGATCCTCCTTTTGATCTTCTGTGGAACAACAAATCCCTCAGGCAGAAAGAATTATACAGGAGGTTTCTCAAGTTGAGGCCCCTGCCATAACAACTTGATTTTTGGGCTCCCTCTTGTATTAAAGATTGTAGTCTTGGTTCGGGTATTAAAAATCGAATTGTTAAAATAGAACAACAGTTTCCTGTTTTAACAATTCGACTTTGGACACTTAAGTTAATCTTGTTTTGAATGCTGTCCCCGTCAGGCGCTAAAAGCTCCGACCAGAAAAACGGACAGAAAAAGTGATATGACAGGCAATGCCGATCCGCACAAAAGCTCCGGCAGCGTATGGCGTTTTGCCGTGAGGCTGGCCCAATAAACTGCGGCGAGGAAAATGAGCATCCCCAGCGCTGGCAGGCCGAAAAGCCAGATCAGGGCGGCAACTGGTCCGGTCGCTCCGCAGGCGTGACCGCTGGCGCGAATTTTGACGAACCGATTGAAAACAAAGATCAGTACCCCGGATAAAAAATAAGTCAGGTGCAGAATCAGGCGTTCTTGCGTATGATTCGAAAAGAATACGCTGATCAGCCCCAGAATATATCCCAGGTTGGATAACAGGATTGCCAGTCGGCGCTGTCCCTCCCGCCCTTCATGCTTGAATGGAGAGATAAAGCGCTGCAGCGGATAGGCTAACAGCGGGAACAAGGCAATCGTAGCCAGTGACACAATGAAATTGAGGACACTGCCATAAAAGTCAGGCCTGAAA
>CALAEB010000030.1 GCA_937890875.1 uncultured Anaerolineaceae bacterium
GGCAGCAGATTTCGCCGAGTTTTTTCAGCTCTTCAAGCGAAAAGACCCTTCCGACCGGATTATGCGGATTGCATAGAATGAACAGGCTGGTGTCTTTTCGGATCTTTTGACTGAAATCATCGAAGTCGATCCGGTATAATTCTTCTTTTTCATCGTACACTAACGGGTTTACCACTGCCCGCAGGTGATTGTTTGCCGGCGCGGCAAAAAAGGGAGGATAGACCGGTGTCTGGAAAATCACGCTGTCATCCGGACCGCAAACTGCCCGGCAGACAAAATTGATCGCTGAAACGATTCCGGGGACCAGCACAATGGCCTCTTGGCTGATTTCCCAGCGGTAACGATCCATCATCCGGTTTTGAATGGCCATCATTAATTCCGGCAGGTCCAGGGTATAGCCGAAAACCGGATGTTCGATGCGTTTTCTAATCCGTTCGATGATGGGCGGGGCAACCGCGAAATCTGTGTCGGCTACCCATAAAGGCAGCACGTCTTCCGGATAAGCTTCCCATTTCAGCGCGTGTGTGCCATGACGATCCGTGATGCTGTCAAAATCATAATTCATAAGAGTGCTCCCTCAAAGCTGTCCCGGCGGACAACGTTTTCAAGCGTTACGCTTCCCATGAATTATATAACCTTTCGGCGGTTTGAACGGAAGGAGGCGCAAAAGCAGCGGTTCGAATTTGAGAAAACTTTCCGAGTAAAAACGAATAATTTGGTCCGGCTGTCAGAAAATTGACTGTTTTCGGGAAATGAATATTTCCCTGTGCAATCAGGCTTCTTTCACAGCATAGGAAAAAAAGGTGGGGACGTAAATCACTGCAGACGCTGCGGATTGATCCATAGATGCCGGAACAGAAGTCAGCCCGGAGATTATATCCTGCCCGCACTGACGGTTCTCGGCCATGAGAAAATCGCACTGTTCGTGAAAGGTCCGCTCAACACCGTGGACGCCGAAAACCGGCCGGGAAAATCCGGCCTGCAGCATCCAGCCGAAGACTCTTCGTCCGGTCTGCGGATCGATCCCCTGCTTTTGCAGCGCGTCCGTCTGCCGGACACCGGCAGACGCTGCGGTCGGAGGATAATCCGCGCGGGCTGTGTAATCCGGTTCGGCAATCACAGCGACAATCCCTCGCGGTTTGCAGCAGCGCCGCATTTCAAGCAGGATTTTGACGGGATCCGGCACCCACAGAAGAAGATAATGACAGCAAACGAGGTCAAAAGTGTCCGGCGGAAAAGGCAGCGCTTCACCGGCCCCGCCGGAGAGGTTCGACAACTGCCGGGTCTGGGCGAATTTCAGCCCGCCCAGATCTTTGTCGATCCCATAAAACAGAAAATCGCCTGAGGCAATCCCGGCCATGCTTCGGATCAGCGCGCCGGTTCCGCAGCCGGTTTCGAGCATGCGCCAGGGCGGCGTCGTTTTCAGCGTTTGGAGCAGTTTTTTTTGAAAATATCCCGTCCAGGCGGCCTGTGCCTCGAAACGTCTGTTCAGGGCGGAATAGTCCGTGTTCATCTGTTCTTTGCATGGCATCAGAAACAGCTTGGAATCGTCTGCCGGGGAATGACCGGCGGCTTGAATTCCTGGGCCAGCGGACAGCCGCCGCCGCACTCCTGCAGACGTTCGCAGGTGCTGCAGCCGGCCGGGATGACTTTCCTTCCGCGAATTCTCTGGCAGAGTGGCGCGTTCCAGATTTCGTCCCATGTGTTTTCCAGAATATTTCCGACGCCTTCGTACCAGGATTGGCAGGGCAGGACGGTTCCGTCCGGTTCAATGCACATGCTGTAGCGGGCGGCCGAGCAGCCTTTGACGCCTAAATGATGCTCCAGCGGATCAAAGTAGCAATATTGCGTCGGTGTGTACCAGATGAGCCGCTGGCCATGCTCGATGCACAGCCTGGACGCCGTTTCCGTCAGCGCGGGCAGCTCGGATTCATCAATTCCGGTGCGGACCGTTTTGCCGGAGCCGGAATAGATCAGCGCGTTCAGACCGACCGTTTTCACCCCGATTTCCGCCAGGAACAGCAGCAGGCTCCGGATATGCGATTCGGACGCGTTGCAACGCAGCAAAGTGGTGTTGGTCATCAGATACAATCCGGAGTCGACCGCATTGCGGATTCCGGCAACCGTTTCTTTCCACGCGCCCCGGCAACCGACCATTGCGTCATGGATTTCTTCCCGGTCGGATTCAAGCGTCACCTGAATATGATCCAATTTTCGTGCTTTCAGGTCCGCCACAAATTCCGGATCTTTCAGCCGTCTGCCATTGGTGTTGATGCCGGTGATCAGGCCGAGTTTTTCGGCTTCTGTGATCAATTCCGGCAGGAGCGGGAAAACGGTCGGTTCCCCGCCGGTGAAAACGACATGCGGAATGCCGACATCCACGATTTTTTGCAGGATGCGCTTCCAATCCGACAGCGGGAGCGTTTTGCCGATCCGATTTTTGTCATTATAGCAGTGCGGGCACTGGTTATTGCAGCCATAAGTCACGGCAAGGTCCATCCGGTACGGCGCAGACGGTTGGGCGGAGAAAGGCATCACGCTGCTGATTCCGCTCAGGCACAGATCACAGACAGAATTTTGACCGCTGAGCAAACCGTTGATTTGCGGTGCGAATGTTTTGAAATCCGCCACAGCGCGTTGGGCATCCTGCGGATATTCTTCTTTGAAAATCCGTTCGATTTCCCGATCGGATTTTTGCGTAATCAGACACCAGGCCATCAGGCCCGCGCTTGGGTTGAGATAAAACGTCTGGTTCGCATTGACCCAAAGAACGCCGCTGCCGTCCGCGTCAATCCGCAGGTGAATCCGGTTCCCGTCCGGGCTTTGTTTTTCATAAAGCCCCTGCCGGGATGTCTTCGCTTTCCTCGAAAACAGCGGAAGCGTAAATCCTCGCATAAGCTACCGGCCTCCGCCGCCTCCGCCGCCGGCACAGGCGCAGCCCGCACAGGCACAGGCGCAAGCGCAGGCACAACTGCTCCCGCCGCCTCCGCCGCGACCGGACCAATCGGAGCGGTTCGATTTTCCGGATGGCGCTGCCAGCGGGTTTGTCCTGCCGGTCACCTGGTCGGTAAATCCCTTCACACTGCCCACAGTCCCGACGCCGATATTGCGGACAGAATCCGTGATGGACCGCGCAAAATCCGCTCCGGGCAGCATCGGTGTTGATTTGGAGGAACCGGACGGCGCGGGCGCAGCAGGGGTTCCGCCGGCAGGAATATTCCCGCCGGCGGAGCTGACCGGCGCCGGTGTCGGAGAAGCATAGATCGGCCCCATCCGCCACCACCAGGTCGGCAGGAAGACCGGATCACTGCCGAAGACCTCCTGTGTTTTGTTTTCGATATCCGAATCCAGAATGACCCAGCCAAAAATTTCGTCGAGTTTTTCGCCTTTTAATTCCGGTGAATCCGCATCCTGTACCTGCTGCCAGGCTTTTTCGATGATGCTCTTGTAATACGCTTTCGTTTCCTCAAGGCTGTAGCCGCGCATTTTTTCCGTGACCGACAGGATCAGCCTGGAGATGGTATCCGACATCTTTGTCTGTCTTTTCTGATCGGTCGGTTCCGCCATCGCTTCAATGAATCCGACTTCATAGTCCATCAGTTTTTCCGGCAGCGGGTCTTCGGCCTGGATTTTCAGCGGATTTTGTTCGACAATCTGAATAGCTCCTTTTTTTGTCAGGGAGAATATGATCATGGATAAGATCTTATCCATCGGTTGTTCCAGCAGAACCGAGGCTTCGACCGCGGTGAGACCGCGTTTGATTCCTTCCCCTTCCGCTTTGATCGAAGGCGGCAGGTAACTGCCGTTCTGTGCGGTGTTCTTCGTCTCTTTTTTCCCTTTTCTTCCTCGTCTGGTCAAAAGGAAAAAAACGAAAATTACGACTAAATAGAGAGAATTAGGGATTTTATCAAAGAAACTCTCGCCTGACTCTTCACCGCCCTGAAAATACTGTTCCTGATAGCTGTCGGGATCACTCACCTCCGCGGCGGACGTGAGGATCCTCTGGGGAAACATCGCTCCGAAAATATAATCGCTGGAACTGTCTGCGTCAGTCGATTTCCACTCATAAACCACATTTCCGTCTGCATTAAACCAGACCTCCGGTTCGGAACTGCCTGGCCAGTTTTCCGGTGTGAAATAAACCGGTTCCTCCGAAGTTATTCCGACCGGAAGCACCAGCCGAATGGTGTAATCGGTCTTTCCGAAAGCGAAATCCGGCGAGAAATAACTGGGTTGGAATTGAAAACTGACATAAGCTTCTTCTTTGTCTGATTCAGTTACCGTATAAAGCAGTTTTTCGATCTGCTGGATTTCGACATAGATTTCCGCACTTTGTCCGGCAGGAATCGGATCCTGTGTGTTATCCAGCGTGACGCCGTAGACCAATCCGGAATCCTCATAATTGGCACGGCTGATTTTCCCGCGGGCAACAGATGTTCCGTCGATCGTTGCCTGGACGGCGGAGAGGCTGTATTCATTGTTCGGGAGGGCGATGTCGATATAATCCAGCGCTTTTCCCTGGTTTTCGATCGTGAATTCATAAGAAACGGAGGCCTTTCCGTCCGAATCGATCGCAAAAATCACCAATGTTTCCGGGACTGAAAAACGATAATCCGCCGCTGAGACATTTCCGGTTCCGGCCAG
>CALAEB010000031.1 GCA_937890875.1 uncultured Anaerolineaceae bacterium
GTAATTCCGGCGCTTACAGAACGCGATGACTTCCGGTATCAGCCAGTGCAGGGATTGTTCTTCATTAAAAACCGGGATGATGATGGTCAGCTGCGGTTCATTGGTCATGCGTTGATGTTAATCGAATTTCGGGGAAATGACAATATTACGGCAGCCCGGCAGGATTTCCAAATCGTTTGGTTTTCTTTTTTTTGCTTTTTTCGAAGGCTGTGGAATTCATATGCACGCCTCTCTGGTGATTATATTTTGTATGGCCGAAGCACAAAGGGCGGGAACAGGAAGGGAAACCAGAAATTTGGAATGTGCGAATTCCTTCTGAGCAAATGAGAAGGGATTGCAGTTCTGTTATTTTTGCGCAAAAATAACAGAACTATAGGATAAAAAAACTAATAAAATAAATACTTAATAATTGACTATTTGTTGTGCCTGAATTAAAATCATCTCGAGACACAGCATTAAAACGATCGATCTATCGGAAAGGAATCGCCGATCCATGTTTATCTGGCAGCCGGATACCATCCGTTTTATGCGGGATGCTTCGGAATATGGAGACTATCACCGAAAATTAGCGGCAAAAATCACCAGTTTCCTGCCGCAAAACGCACAGGTTTGTGACGCGGGCTGCGGTTTGGGTTATCTGAGCCTTGCGCTGGCAGAAACAGCCCGAAATGTCACAGCGATCGACATTTCTCCGGAAGCGATCGCTGTTTTGCGCTCGAACATTCAAAAAAACGGCGTCAGGAATATTCAGGCGGTGACAGCCGATATCCGAACGTATCTGCCGGAAGAACCTTTTGACGCGATGATATTCTGTTTCTTTGGGAACATCGCGGAAGCACTGGCGCTGGCAAAGCGGCGGTGTGACGGGGTGGTGATCCTGATCAAACGAAATTATCTGCATCATCGCTATTCGGTTGGAAAGCACCCGCTGGAACGCTATTCGTTTGCCCAAAGCTGTGAAGAATTGGAATCGTCCGGTATTCCCGCCCGACGGGAAGAATTTACGCTTGAAAACGGACAGCCGTTCCGTTCTTTGCAGGACGCGGTGACCTTTTTTCAAATTTACAGCCGGGACGCAGCGCCGGAGCGGATCACGGAAGGCTGGGTTCGAGCGAAGCTGGTTGATGATCCAAGCGGGCTATACCCCTATTATCTTCCGACGGTCAAGGAAATCGGGCTGCTTGCTTTGGAGGCGCGGGATATTCCCGAAAGCTTCAGCCGGATGGATTGCGTATAGATATGGTACTTATGGTTTTTACAGCGAGGCAGGATGCACAGACTGATTGTCGGTGAGCCGGATGGATTGCGTATAGATATGGTTCTTATGGTTTTT
>CALAEB010000032.1 GCA_937890875.1 uncultured Anaerolineaceae bacterium
GGGGTCGGACAGTCATACGCCTACCGGCGGGGGCATCGGCATGCTGGCCATCGGTGCGGGCGGCCTGGATGTAGCCGTAGCCATGGCGGGAGGGCCTTACTACCTGACCATGCCGAAAGTGTGCAGGATCCTGCTCAAAGGCAAACTGCCGCCCTGGGTTTCCGCCAAGGACATCATCCTGAAGGTACTGCAGCTGCTCAGCGTAAAGGGCGGCGTCAACAAAGTCATCGAATATGCGGGCCCCGGCACAGCTTCCCTGACGGTACCGGAACGGTCCACCATTACCAATATGGGAGCGGAGCTGGGTGCCACCACATCCCTGTTTCCCAGCGACGAGAATACCAGGCAGTTTCTGCGGGCCCAGGGCAGGGAGGAAGAGTGGATTCCCCTGGAGGCGGATCCCGACGCGGAATATGAGGAAGAGCTGGAGCTGGACCTGAGCACTCTGGAGCCTTTGGCGGCAAAGCCCCACAGTCCGGACAACGTGGAAGCCGTCCGTGCGATCGGGAAAATTAAGGTCAACCAGGTGGCCATCGGGAGCTGTACCAATTCGCGGATAACGGACCTGCGGATGGCCGCGGAAGTTTTCCGCGGCAGACGGGTTGCGGAAGGCGTCCGCGTGCTGGTTGTGCCCGGATCCGAAGAAATTAAACGGCAGGCCGAAGCGGAACGGCTGGATCGCATATTCTCCGAAGCCGGCGCGGAATGGCGCGAACCTGGCTGCAGTATGTGCATCGCGATGAACGGTGATCAGATCGCGCCGGGGCAATACGCGGTCAGCACCAGCAACCGGAATTTTGAGGGCCGGCAGGGCAAGGGCGGCAGAACTTTTCTGGCCAGTCCGCTGACGGCCGCGGCGGCGGCAGTGACCGGACGGGTGACGGACGTGCGGACGCTGCTGCGGAATTGAGGAATGGGGAGGATAGAAACATGGAGCCATTCAAAAAGATTGTCTCAATTGTCGCGCCGTTGCCGGTCAACGACGTCGATACGGATCAGATTATCCCGGCACGTTTTCTCAAGATAACCGACAAAAGTGGTCTGGGAGCGAACCTGTTTTCCGATTGGCGTTATCTGCCGGACGGCAGCCCGAACCCGGATTTTATTCTGAGCCGGCCGGCCTATCAGAACGCGAAGATTCTGTTCGCCGGGATCAATTTCGGCTGCGGATCTTCCCGGGAACATGCGCCCTGGGCGCTGACCGGATATGGTTTCCGGGCTGTGATCGCTCAGTCGTTCGGTGATATTTTTCGCAACAATGCGCTCAAGAATGGACTGCTGCCAGTTCAGGTGGACACGGTAACACACCAAAGAATGACCGCCGTTCTGGCGGCGGAACCTGCGGCCGAATGGCATATTGACCTTGAGCAGCAGACGGTGGCACTGCCGGACGGGACATCGGTTTACTTCGATATCGATCCTTTTTCGAAACACTGCATTCTGGCGGGAAAAGATGAACTGGATTACCTGTTATCTTTTCTCGGCAAAATTGAAATTTACGAACAGATATATCATAAGTGACCGGCGAAACATAGAAAGATCCGGAATTCGAATTGCCGGCTGAAAACGGAGTGTCAGCAATTCGAAATTTAGGGAAGCCTTTCGAATAAGGAGAAAAAATTTGTTGTTCTTTTATTTTTGCGCTCTGCGCAAAAATAAAAGAACAACAAAGAATTCTTCTCATATTTTGATCGCTGACGGAGTGTGCTTAAACATCATGAAGAAAAAAATCGTGCTTTTGCCCGGCGACGGGATTGGTCCGGAGGTTGTGGAACAGGCGGTCCGTGTGCTTGAAGCTGTGGCAGGGCTTTCCGGGACTGAATTTGATTTCGAAGAACATGCGATCGGCGGGAGCTCAATCGACCGGTATGGAACTGCGCTGACTGATGCGGCGCTTCAAGCCTGCAAACAGGCGGACGCCGTTCTGTTGGGAGCGGTGGGCGGACCGAAATGGGACCATCCGGACGCCAAAATCCGCCCGGAACAGGGATTGCTGGCGCTGCGCAGCGGAATGGGTGTATTCGCCAATCTGCGCCCGGTGAAAGTTCATCCTGCACTGGTGGAAGCCTCGCCTTTGAAAGCGGAAAAGCTTTCCGGTGTGGACTTGCTTGTCGTCCGTGAATTGACCGGCGGACTGTATTTCGGGGAGCCGAAAAGGCGTGAAATCGTGGACGGACATGAGCGGGCGGTCGATACGCTGGTGTATACGGATACCGAGATCAGCCGTGTGGTGCGGATGGCGTTCCGGCTGGCGCGCGGCCGGAACGCCATCCGCACCACACGGCTGATC
>CALAEB010000033.1 GCA_937890875.1 uncultured Anaerolineaceae bacterium
TTTATACGCTGCCGGGAAATTTCAGGGGGAAGAAATCCGCCAGCTGTTTGGCTTCTGGCCTTTGCTGGCGGGGGGCAACCCCAAAGAAAGCAGCCACCTTTTCCGGATTATTCCGGCGACTTTTAACCGGTGGGGAGGCTGGGTTCCGGTAGGCGGAATAAAAACATTAATCGACTCGCTGGTTTCGCTTTTCATTGAGGAGGGCGGAGAAATTTATTATCAGACCGAGGTACAGGAAATTCAGATCTTTAACCGGCGGATTTCCGGTGTCCGGCTCTCGGATGGCAGCATCCAGCATGCGGATATCGTCCTATCCAATGCGGATGCGCTGTCCACTTACCGGGATCTGATCGACTCGGATAAGACCCGGTATTCCGATGTTGAGCGCGCCAAGAAAACGGAACCGGGATCAGGCGTATTTGTCTATCATCTCGGGTTAAAATGCGCACTGCAGGAGAAAATCTCGCTGGCGGGAAACAACTTCATATTCCCGGCTAAATATGATCAATTTCTTTCGGATTTATTTGTTTATAAGCGGCTTTCTGCTGATCCGTTTTTTCTGCTGCGGATCCCGTCGAAAAATGACCCGTACGCGGCACCGCCCGGCTGTGAATCACTGTCGGTAGTCGTGCCGGTTCCGAATTTATCCGGCACGGTCGAGTGGGAGCAGGAATCGTACAATTTCCGAAACCGGATTCTGGATTTCGTTCAGGCCTATTTTGTGACCGATCTGCGATCCAATATGGTTACCGAAACATTTTTGGACCCTCGGAAGATGAAGAAAAGGAATGGCATGTACCTTGGGTCAGCGTTCTCAGCCCGCCCCAGTGCGTACAAAACAAACGAACCCCGGTTTCCTCACCGAAGCAGCGATATTCGGAATTTATATCTTGTGGGTGCGGGAACCCATCCGGGTCCCTTTGTACCAGGTGTATTATTAGGGGTGAATTTGGCAGTTAAAGCGATTAAAGAAGATTTTAGTTTTGAATAAGACTTCCTGTCTTGTCGCTGTTTTCAAATATCTGATCTCCCCAGCGAACATAGACGTTTCCGGCGGCTGCTTTTTCTCCGATCAGCGTAAATCGGATGACGCCCTTTCCGAATTGTGACAGCGGAATTTCCATGATATCCGACAACGAATCAAAGTCCCTGGTGATCGTATCGCTCTGTATCCGGAAGGTGACTTTCCCGCCGCCGGCTTTCATGGAAAGGTAGATTGTCTCCGGCGTTTCCCCGTCAACCAGGATTGAATTTTTGATCTTCCCGTTGAGCTGATCAAAGGATACCGCCCACGTATCCGCATGTCTGGTCTCCTGAAATCCGATTGAAAGCGGTTTTCTCGGAACAAAACCGAATTCAACGCCATACACAGATTTTGAAAAAAGGATAATGCCAAATAAACAAAGTCCTAACATTGCCAGGAATACGAGTTCCCTGCGTGCTGCACCATTCATTTATTCCTCCTTTTCCGTTATTGATCGAAATATCGTGGCCTTTGCCACTTTCGACCTTGTATCATAATACGCTAAAAATTGATTAAATGCATAAAACAAATGACTCAGATCTTTTTCGGTTATGGAGTTCATATGAGCAACCGAAAAAAATGTATCTTTCATCTCCCCCGGACAATTCCCAACGCTAATATCATAGTTCTTCAGGAATTCGGCGAGGTCATCCGGCGTGAACTGCGGCAGACATTGTAAAACCGTGAAGTTCGGGGCCGAATTTTGCGGATCGGTCAGGGATGAAAAGGCTTTTTCCTCAGCCCAAGCCCGAAAGATTTCCGAAAGACGCTTCGTCCGGGCAATTTTTTCTTCCAACCCTTCCAGGAAAATTTCATCGATTTGTTTGTCAAGCGCATGCAGAAGCGGATAAGGCGCATCCGGACGAGGCTGGGTATTGCCGATCAGATGCTGCTTGGCAAAGTTAAAATACCAGCCCTTTCCCACCGCAGCCAATGCTTTGAACAGCGCATGTTCGCCAACCGCGACAATTCCCAGCCCGGGAGGAAGCCCGAGGGAAATTTCACTGCTCGCAAGCAGGATATCCGTTTCTTCCCCTAACTTCAAAGGCCGTACATTGGCAATGCTCGCAGAACAATCCGTCACGATCAGCATATCAGGCGCTGCTTTCCGGATCAATCCGGATAACGCGGGGATATTCGCGTATATGCCGGTAAATGGATCAATTTCGACCAGAAAAACCGCATCATAATTTTGTTCCGCCAGCTTTTTCTCCAGCTGAGATTCAGTGAAACTTTTGCCATATCCCGTCTCCAGAATATCGGCCGCAATATCCAATGATTTTGATATGTCATACCATTGCTGAGACAACGGGCCGTTAATGCAAAACAAGACGTCTCGCTGAACAAAACTGGAAAGAGCCATTTCGTACAGCCCTTCACGCGTGCAGCAGAAAAAGTCCAGCGCAGCAGATTCAGGGAAAAGAACTGAGATTAATTTGGATTTGAGCTGGGAAGTAAACTCAGACGGTGATTTCGGCGGTAACTGAGCTTGCGCCGCCAAAATTTCGGGCGCTACATATGACGGCAGCGGGTTGAAATTGGCTGACATAGGCTGCTTTTCAGGTATAAAAAGAACCGCTTAAAAGGTTTTGAATGAGAGTGGATTTTATCGTAATCCTGTTTATTCCATTCCTTTTTACCGGTAAAATTCACCAATAAAAAAGCCGCTGACTGTTTAGCGGCTTAAAGAATAAACGACAAGATTACCAGAAACGCGATAAAACTGACCGCCAGCAGGCCGATTTTTTTCAAATCCTTAACCACATAAGAATAATCCGGATTGAAATCGGCATCCTCAGCTCTTGCATACACCGGCAATCCTTTTGCGCTTCCAGCCAGACCGCTGGTCTTTCTCTTTTGTTTTTTATCCATTTTACTCCTCCTAAAATTGCTCGTTTAGTCTCGCAGTTTTCCTTTCACGACGATTCGCTGCGTGTCCACCAGATACGGATAACATGAAACCAATGTGATGGTCGGTTCTTCTGTCTGCCCCAATACCTCTACCTGATTCGGCTGAACAATCTGTGTCCCCTGAACAGTGTAGGTATAAGCTTTTTTCTCTGTCAAAAGAACGATCTCTTCTCCCGGTTTCAATTGATCCAAATATCGAAACACCTCGCCGAAAATATCGTTGTGACCGGATAAGATCACGTTTCCGGGTTTCCCCGGCTCCGTACTATATAAGTTTAAACCAACACCATTTTTTAATGACTCCCAATCGTCCCCTTTGATTACAGGCGCATCCACATTAATGGATGGGATCCTGATCCGGACAATCTGTTCATCGAACTCGATCGAAGATTGAGCCAATGTTACAGATTCTACCATATCCCGCAAATGTTCAGGAATTTCGCTTTCATTAAAAGACACTGCCCCGCTTTCGTCGGGCGGTGTATGCCCGCTGGGCAACACGACAGCCTGAATCAGTGGTGTCGGCGTCAACGTGGGAAGGATCATCGATCTTGCGGCTTCCCGGTTCAAATTAGTTAAAATTTGTGAACCGGCCACCAGCATGGCAATCACCCCGATCACCGCAGCGATTTCAATTAAAAGCAGGATTTTGTCCAGCTTTCTTCTTGGCTGCGGAACGGCCGCCTCCGTCCGTGTTTCATTGGGCGCCCATTGAAGTTCCTGATTGATGGGCGCGCTCTCTTCATTAATAGCCCGTCCGGACGCGCGATAAGAGAGGATTCTGGCCTCGCGTCCGCTGATCTTTTTTTGCATCAGCCGAAAACGTAATTCTTCTTCTGTCAGATCGTCAGCGTATTTTTTCCTGCTCATCCTTTAATTATAGCGTCTGCAGCACTGCTTTTGGGAAAGCAGTAATTCATCAGGATTCAGATTCCGTTTTATGAAAATCGGACTTCTTTTTCCTTGACGGAAAGACAAGTTTTTTGGATATAAAATAGTTGAAAAAGAACATCACCAATTCAACACCCATTTTAATCACAACAGAATGCACCGGAAAGATTTTTATCCCAACCTCCAGCGCGCCCCATACGATGCCGCCGGAAAAAATTACCAGGCCGATATAACGCAGAAACGAACCGTAATGGTTCCCTTTCTCCCGGAAGACGACTGTCCGCAGAAGGGAATAATTGATCATCATTGAGAAAATCCTGGAAACGATCAGCGAAAAAAGATGACTCTTCCCGAGTGTTTGCAAAAGGAAGAACATGGCATTATCGGCAATCACGCTGGCAAAAGCGCTGAACAGATAACGGAAAAACAGGCCCAATGAATAAAAAAGGATTCTGAAAGGATTATAAGCATGGGTCGTTCCGCCACTGGAACGCTTCTCCAAAAATGAAACCCGGATGGGGATATTTTCCCGATGGCATGCCGCCAGCCAGGAGAGCGGGAAAAATTTGGGGTTCTTCCCACTTTGGGAAAAGGTCTCCAGTGCCCTGGACGGAATGATCCATAAAAACGGGTTCGGCTCATCTAAACGGGTCCCGAAGATTTTTTCGGTGATCATCAGGAAGAAAACCGGCTTATTCTGAATCGCCTCTTCCATTTCGATCACATGAAAAGCCTCCGGTTCCTCGGAAGCGGCATAAATGCCCTGAACGATGTCCTGAGACAAAGCAGCGGCGTCATCCTGATAAATCAGGACCTGATCAAAATCAGCCCCGGATGACTGGAGACCGAGCAACTCTTCACAAATTTTCCGGCTGACCTTTTTCTCGGGTATCCTCCAGACCGGAAATTCAACAGTATCCGGCTCCGCGTCGCTCAGTCTGTCCGACATGATCACACAATAAGGAACAACGCCTCCGCTTTGCAGGGTCATTAATTCTTCCGTTAACGTGATCTCCGGGTTCAGATGGACCAGAATAAAGGGGATTTTCTTAAAGAGTGTCAATGCAGGGCCTTTTATCCGAAAAAATTCTGTCAGCGCCGGAAAAGAAAATTACCGCCTTCTTTGCCGCGTTGTCAACTAGTTACTGTCTGACAATTTTAATGGAAGATTGAACCAACCGGCAGGATCACTTTATAAATCAGCATTCCCGATAAAGAAGGAAGGTACATATTTGATTGGAGTGTCAAAATCCATACAAATTTGCCGGAACGGTTTTATCATTCGGGCAGACGGCAATCCTCCTTCCAAAAATCCGTCCGGACATCCCGGGCGGTACAGAGCTGAGGATGCGTTTTCCTGTTATGGTAGAATCCCAAAGGATAACGATTCATTTATCAAGAAAGGATTCCGAATTTACGCATCCATTCGGAATCGGAGAAAACCGTTGTGTTTTATTTTTAAAAGATACCGGGATCTCCGGATCGGAATTATCCGGTCCGGGTGCCGAAAAGGAGCAAATCATGAAAATAGGAATCGTCGGCGCAGGAATCTGCGGATTAACAGCCGCCTGGAATTTACGGAAAACCGGATATGAAATTGTGATCTATGAGCGGGACCATCAACCCGGCGGCCTTGCCAGCGGGTTCCGGCAGCCCGGATGGCAGGATTCCGTTGAAAAGTACTATCACCATTTCTTTACCACCGATAAAGCGCTGCTGGCATTGGTCAGGGATCTGGGCATGGAAGATCTGATTCGTTTCAGTCGTCCCAAAAGCGTAATGTACCATAAAGGGAAATTTTACCCATTTGATTCCATCCCGGCGGCGCTTTTGTACCCCGGATTGGGGTTTGGCCTGAACAAAATCCGTTTCGGTTTCGTCGGGCTCTATCTTCGCCTCTTCAACCGCTGGCAGGAACTGGAAAAATATACCGCCAAGGAATGGATGACAAAATATGCCGGGAAAAGCGTATACCGGTCCATGTGGGAACCGATGATGGTCGGCAAGTTTGGGGAACGTTATGCGGACCAGGTGAACATGGCCTGGCTGTGGGCCCGGCTTTATTCACGGACGACCCAGCTGGGGACCTTCCGAGGAGGGTTCCAAAACTTCTTTGATTTATTCGCCAACCGATTAAAAAAAGAAGGCGTCGTGTTTAACTTCGGCGCTCAGGTCCATTCCATCACTCAAAATCAGGCAGGCGGCTGGCGGATCGCAGCCGACGGCAGCGAAGCGGACTTTGATAAGGTCCTGGCAACCATATCCCCGCAGGTTTTACCGAAAATCGCGCCCGAAGTCGGAAAATATTACCAGGAGCAGCTTAGCGGATTAAAAAGCCTTGGCGCCGTTGTTCTGGTGCTGTCCCTGAAAAAAACGCTTTCACCGGAAGGATATTACTGGTACAACCTTCCGAAAGACCAGGGATTTCCTTTTCTCGCGCTGGTTGAACATACGAATTTTGTACCCGCTTCGCATTTTAATGGGGAGACGATTATCTATGCCGGCGATTATTTGGAACCGGGACACGAAAATTTCTCGCTTTCAAAAGAAGAATTAATCCAAAAGTTAATCCCCGGATTAAAACGGATCAATCCTGAATTCAGCGAGGACTGGATTGTGAACGGATGGAAATTTGCCACCGAATACGCACAGCCGATTCCTTTTGTCAATCATTCCCGGAATATTCCGCAATTCACCGGCCCGCTGCCGAATTTTTATTTTGCATCGATGAGCCAGGTTTATCCATGGGATCGCGGCACAAATTATTCTATAGAATTAGCAAATCGCGTGTCAAGTGTAATTCAGTCATAATTTCCGCAAATTTGGATTTGTTGGTTATAAAAAGACGGAATTTCAATCTAATTTATAGAAACAGGATTTTAGTTATTCCGTTCTAACTGTTATACGAACAGGAACAGCACCATTTTTCCGCATATTACTGAGGAAAGAGCAGCGTGACAGTTGCGATGAAATATTTCATCTATATGAAAAGACGAAAATATTTATATGATCAGTAATATTTTTAAGGTAGTGAAACCTTAAAAGGTTGATTTTTTTAAGTTCGAAAACAGCCTTTTTTTCAATCCCTTAATGTTAAAATACTGATTACCCAAACAGAAATGAAATCTGTCAGAGAGTAAAATCTGTTTGAAACAGCCAAGCGATCTTATCAGAGAATCGTGAATAAAAGTGGAAAAAAAACCGCTCTTCAAGATGAATGGGGCTTGAGGATGGGGGTTTGTTTTCCACTTTTCTGGCCTAAATTGACAGGGATAATGCAGATAAACATGGACGGAGAACGAAACATATCAGCCGAAAAAGCATGGGAAGCGATCCTGGGACAACTGAAAATGTCCATGGATCGTCAGACTTTTGCGACCCTGCTCGGTTCGGCAAAATTTGATTCACAGGTGAACAACACCTTCGTGATTCGCGTGGAAAACACTTTTACCCGTGACTGGCTTGAGCAGCGGATGACCGAAACCATTGTCCGGCTTCTTTCGGGTTTAATCGAGGCGCCACAGCAGGTCCAGTTTGTTGTTGCAAATAACGAAACGAAAGACAAACACCTCTCGCCGGAAGTTCCCCAGGCGGCTGCCTATGTCCGGACATCTGCCCAGCGGAACACGATCAATCCCCGCTATACTTTTGAAAATTTCGTGATCGGATCCTCCAACAACTTGGCCCATGCAGCCTGCCGGGCAGTCGCAGAAATACCTTCAACCGCCTATAATCCGCTGTTTATCTACAGCGGCGTCGGGCTGGGAAAGACCCATTTGCTGCACGCGATTGGGAATGAAATTCTTCGCCGTCATGAAAAAACGGTGCTTTATGTCTCATCGGAAGAATTTACGAATGACTTCATCAGTTCCATTCAACGGCATGAAAACACAGCTTTTCGTGACAAGTACCGGAACGCGGATGTGCTTTTAATGGACGATATCCAATTCATCATCGGCAAAGAAAGCACGCAGGAAGAGTTTTTCCATACTTTCAATACGCTGTATCAACAGGACAAACAAATTGTTATCACATCCGACCGGTCTCCGAAATCCATGTCGACACTGGACGAACGGATGCGTTCCCGTTTTGAATGGGGACTGACTGTGGACATCCAAAACCCGGATTTGGAGACGCGCATCGCAATTTTGAATTCGAAAGCCGAACGGAACGGAAGGAAGGTCCCGCAGGATGTGATGGAGTTGATTGCCCGGCAGGTGCAAACCAATATCCGGGAATTAGAAGGCGCTTTAACCAGAGTGCTTGCCATATCCGATCTTTGCAACCGGACATTGGATAAAGATTTGGTCCTGATGGCTCTGGCGGATATGCTGCCGGCCCAAAACGAGGTACAGACAAAAGATATCGTTTCGATCGTTGCGAAATCATTTGGAGTGACGCCGGAGAAAATCATGAGCCGCGACAGAACCCGTCCGGTCGCGCTGTCCAGACAGGTTGTGATGTACCTGATGCGGGAAGAACAGAACATTTCCCTGCCGCAAATCGGACAGGCATTGGGAGGCCGGGACCATTCAACCGTCATTCACGCTTGTGAAAAGGTTTCCGGTTTATTGCAGCGGGACAAC
>CALAEB010000034.1 GCA_937890875.1 uncultured Anaerolineaceae bacterium
GCCTACGGGCATTTCGGCCGCGAGGACGCTGACTTCACCTGGGAGAAGACCGATAAGGTGGAAGCGCTGCGCAAAGCGGCCGGGCTGTAGTCTCGTTTGGAATATGGAAACGGAAGGCTGCCTCACAAAGGCGGCCTTTTTATATTTCTTCTTCCAGGCTCACCGGTCTGAAATAGGGAAATTTTGCTTTCTGAACAATAAATTCCATATTACTGAACCAACCTCCTCTGTCTTGACAAATCAATCATTGCATCCTACAATATGAATGAATATTTATTAGTTCATTCATATTGAAAAACTGTTTATAAGCGGGAAGGTCAGCCATGAAGAAATGATCGCGATCATCGGAAGTCAGCGGAAAAAAGGCACTTATGACGCCGTCGTCCAGTTTGGTGAATATTTGAAATCCTATGGCGGGATCGAATTTGAACCGCTCTTTTTACATAATTACAAGCTTGAATTTTGTACCGGCTGCAAACTGTGTTTTGACAAGGGGGAGGAATTTTGCCCGCTGAAGGATGACCGCGACCTTTTGATCGACAAGATGAATCAGGCGGACGGCGTGGTTTTTGCCTCTCCCAATTATGCGTTCCATGTTTCCGCGCGGATGAAGAATCTGTTTGACCGGCTGGCCTTTATTTTTCACCGGCCGCGCTTTTGGGGCAAGCCCTGTGCGGCGATTGTTGCCCAGGGGATCTTCGGCGGGGACAAACTTGTGGACTACCTGAACAGTTCAGGTGAAAATTTGGGCTTTCACGCCGTCGGCGGCTGTGTTGTCGCAACGCTGGAACCTACAACGGAGGCCATCCGCAAGAAAAATGAACAGAAATTACAGAAGGCTGCCGCCGTCTTTCACAAAGCGCTGGGCTGCCCCGCGCCAGCGCCTTCCCTTTTCCGGCTGCTGATGTTCCGGATTTCACGAACGAAGATCCGCAGCATGCTGACCGAGGAGTCGCGGGATTTCCGCTATTATCAGGACAATGGTTGGTTTGTGTCGGACTACTATCACGAAACTTCACTGGGCTTTCCCAAAAAAGCGTTGGGACGCTTCTTTGATGTTATCGGAGAAAGAATAACTTTCTAAAAAAAAGAACCGTTGCAGGAGGCTGAAATTGGGGTGGAGACTTGCCGATTCTTCAATTCCCGGTTTTGTCCGGCATATCACCGCGGAAACTGTGGAAAAGCTGTTGACTGGACTGTGGATAAGCGTTCTTTCCGGTGAACAAGTTGCGGATAACAACCTCATTGTTGTAGATAAAAGGGGACTGTCGGATTGCGTCCTGTGGATAAGATTCAGAATCGTGGGCGGATTTTGTCCAGGTTAATGAGGAATTGTGCCAGGAAAATGCCTGTGGATAAAACCCAGGCTAAGCTGTGGATAACTTTCTTGCGCATCCATCCGGGCGTTTTCACGGATGATAAGGCTAATGGCAGGCTGAAGATTGTCCCCATCAGCGGCAGCAGAACCGGCAGCACATACTGGGTCGATTTCACCGCGACAAAGAAGATCAGATAGCCGCCGATCATCACGAACCAGCAGAGTTCAAGCACATGCGTTAAGCGGTGCTCGCCATAAAAACAGGCAAACAACGTTGAGAAAAGCAGAAAGAAGAAGCAGAACATCTCGGTATAATGTTCTTCGAAGGCCGGATACCAGGCATCCCACCCGGGGCGGTAGTCATTGCGCGGATCATAATCCCCGGCGTATCCTTCGGCCATTTCCCCGGATTTTTCCCGCATGATTTCCATCATTTTTCCGCGGGCATCCGCACGGAACAGGAACGGGTTGACTAGCAGGATCACTGCGGCCATGATCACGATATAGACTAATCCCCGGCGGATCGCCGACTGAACCGAAAGCGTTTTCTTTCGCAGCCCGATCAGCAGGTAAACGGCAACGGCCAAAACGAAGAAAAATCCGTAAAGCCGGATAGCAGCGGAAAGCGCGGTGAAAACCGCAGCCAGATAAAAATTCCGGCCGAACCGGAGCCGGTCGCGCTGGAGAAAATACAGCACCAGACAGACGAAAAGCAGATTCAGTCCGTCCGGGTGCCAGAACCCCTGGTTATTTTGCAGCGTACCGGGCGTGAACAACAGAAACAAAAAGACAGCTGGGCTCAGCAGCCAGCTTTGAAACCGGGTAAATAACCAGACAATGATTATGCAGGCAAGAACCACCGGCAGCACCGAGACAAAAATCCGCAGGAGCGGAAGATTGATCCGGACCAGATCCGGGAAAGCGTCGCCGGTAATTGCTTTTACCGGCGAGAGAACGATTGCCGACCACGCATAAAAAGGATATCCGTAGTGGTAATCCTCATAAATGAAACGGTGGTAGAGCGTGGCGCTGAACGTCTCTCCGATCTTCATCACGTCCATCAGGATCGGATAAATTACATATTCGTCTCCGCCGTAATGACGAAAGGCGTCCCAGTCCTGTGTTCCGTTCATATTGGAAGGGAGCAGCAGCAGAATGTACAGGAGCGAGAAAACGGACAGGCACAGAAAGATTCTGCGCTGTTTCAATGACAGATCCTTCAGCCGCGGAAACAGACGGTATTTTTGCAGGTACCGGCTTTCGCTTATTTTCTGCCGGTAACAGCGCCACAGCAGGAAAAAGCATTGCGCGAAAAAAAGCGCTCCCCAAAGAATCTGCGGGCGGAGATTGGCCGGAATGA
>CALAEB010000035.1 GCA_937890875.1 uncultured Anaerolineaceae bacterium
CGTGGTAAACTGGAGCATAATCTATGAGGCGGAAATATGTCAATTGTTTCTCGGAAAAATGACCATATCCAGATTTGTTTGGATCAGGATGTTCAATCGGAAGTTACCACCGGATTTGAACGGTATCGGCTGGAACATAAAGCGCTTCCGGAGGGTGATTTTGCGGATGTCAGTCTGGACACTGAATTTCTTGGAAAACATATTTCCGCGCCGGTCTTGATCTCATCCATGACCGGGGGCACCAAAAATGGCGACCGGATTAATCGTTCGCTGCTGGAAGCGGCGAATGAACTCAACATCCCGTTCGCTTTCGGTTCACTGCGAATATATCTGGAGGAAACATCTGCCCGGACCTTGGAAAAACCGCGGAAAATTGCTCCGGACGTTCCGATCCTGGCCAACTTGGGCGCGGTTCAGTTGAATTACGATTTTACCCGGGATGATTGTCTGCGGATGGTTGAAATTGCTGAAGCTGATGCGCTTTACCTTCACCTGAATCCGTTGCAGGAGATTTTCCAAATCGGCGGAAACACAAATTTTGCGGAATTATTGCCGAAGATCGACGAACTTTGTTCGAATTTTCCTGTTCCCGTGCTGGTGAAGGAAGTCGGCGGAGGCATCTCTGCATCCGATGCCCGCAAGCTGACGGACGCAGGAATTTTTATGATTGATGTTGCCGGAGCAGGCGGGACCTCCTGGGTAAAAGTTGAAAAAGCGGCGGACGGACGTGCGGAGACAGCAGCACTGGCTGCACCTTTTTTGGCCTGGGGCATCCCAACGGCTCAATGTATCGAACAGATTCATGCCCAGTATCCGGATATCCGGCTGATTGCGTCCGGCGGTATTACCAACGGTGTCGAAGTATGGAAAGCGCTGCTCCTGGGGGCCGAAATGGCGGGCGTTGCCCGGATTTTGCTGGAGCCGGCTTTGACCGGAACGGAAGCCACCGTGAAAATGCTTAAAAAGATTATTTCACAGACCCGGATCGCGAAGTTTGTCAGCGATACGGTCCTGAAAATCAGTTGAGATGCTGAATATGAGTCAAAACCAAAGATCAAACATTCAAGAAGCGGTCCGCTTGTTCCTTGAACGGATCGGGGAAGATCCTAACCGGGAAGGGCTGCTCGATACTCCGAGCCGGGTCGAAAAAATGCTTCCGGAAATTTGCGGAGGCTATCAGGAAGATCTGACCAGTGTCGTTAACGGCGCGGTGTTTCATGAACCGGCTGATGAGATGATTTTGGTGAAAGATATCGATTTTTACAGTTTATGCGAACATCATCTGCTGCCCTTTTTCGGTACGGCTCATGTGGCATATATACCGGATGGAAAGATTATCGGTTTGTCCAAAATTCCGCGGATTGTGGATATGTACGCCCGCCGGCTGCAAATTCAGG
>CALAEB010000036.1 GCA_937890875.1 uncultured Anaerolineaceae bacterium
GGCTATAAGTGTAAAGTTCAAAGTGCTGAGCGCAAAGCCCATTGTGATTCGCATATAGCAATCAATTTGTTCACTAAGAGTGTATCATTTATACCTTATGCTTTGGACTAATCACTCTGCACTATGATCTATGCACTAATCACTCTGCACTCTGCACTCTGCACTAATTGAAGAGTCCCATTTGCTTTCCGTTGGTACGGTTCGCGGCAATGTCGGCTGCGGCGCGCTGCACCTCCGGCCAGGCGATGACCAAAGCGTTATAGGCGTATGCCTCGCCCGCCCAGCCCTTGCGCTCCGCGATCTGGAACAGGCGGTAAGCCAGCGCTTTGGCATGTTCCGGGTTGAAGCCCGCGGACAGATCCGCTATAATTTCAGCCGTCGCTGCCACGCCGCCGCTCGCCATCGCGCGCGTAAGCTGTTGAGTCAGCAGCCAGATGATCGGCTCCGTCCTTACCGCCTTTTCCGGAATCTCTTCCCGGGTCAGCAGCCGGACGACGCCCTTTTGAGCATACAGCACACGGCCGGCTAATCGCTCCACCGATGTGTTTTTTGCCCGCGCCAACACGTCCGCCTCGCCGAATTTCATCTCGTTGAAAGCATTTTGGGTGAACAGATCCACGCAGAACCGGCTCTCGCTGTCCAGCTCGCCGTCCTGCTCCGTAAAATACAGATCCAATTCCTGATTGATCAACTGCAGCGCACTGCGCACACGCATCGGCGTTCCGTCCGCCTCCAGGACACTGGAAAAGCGCGAGTATACACCCATGCCCGGGCCAATGGCCGACTGCGCCAGATCGACCGGCGCGATGTTGCTCTCCTGTAACTTTTGTAAAGCGGGCTTGAGTTCCCGCTTGAGCGTATTGATGAAGTCGCGGCGCGTGCAGACCGGCGCGTCGGCGGGACGCTTGCGGCAGACCAGCACAATGGAAGAAGCAAGGGCATTTGTGTCCATTCCTATCATGCGATTGGATAATTCTGTCCGTATAGGCCATGTTCCTGTAATTGTAAATCCCGACTGAATAATTGCGGTAAGCATTGTTTCCCAGCCGGTTGAAGCTGTTTCAGAGTTGCTATCACCCTCGTTTTGTTTATAGGCATAGTAGACAGTTACCGGGACATCTTCACGTGAGTAAGCGTTTATTTGTTCGAACGTTTGAAGCATCCCTTCTTCAAAGAATTTATGCGCTTCTATCCGGCCATCCTTGAAGCGATAAGGCAACGCTGTCAGTTCCTCTGCCTTTGGAACAAGCATGGTCTTGAACAAGTCGGGATATGTCCCTTTAAGTGTTTGGCGCAACCATACATAGAAAAAGTCGGATAAATCAGCGTAAGCGATATTGTCGTAGTATGGAGGGTCTGTTGAAATCATTATCTCGCGTAATCCATTATCAGTTTGTGCGTCATGTTGAATAACCAAGCCTATTGTTGATGCAGGGAAGTGTTGTAGACATTTGTACGACCAATTAATACAACTACTCCAACAACCAGTTGAATCAGAAAATGGATTTGATTCAGCATAATCCCAAGTCATTGGAATAGCTTGCCTACCAAATGTATTCCGAATTTTTGTATAACCAGTATCCCAACTACAAATAGATGATCCTCTATCAGCAAGTTTGTCTACAACAAACGCTAAATATACCGCCACCGCCTGTGCGTATTCAAGCGAACCGCCATCGCGTTCCACTTGCGCCTGAGCTTCAGCCACAAGGTCGCTGAAAGTGGTTAAGGCGGTGAGTTGACGGGGAGTAAACAACTCATACCAATGTGTAAAGCCGTATCCGCGCCCGCTGATAAGGTCGGTGGATTTTGTGTTCATCTCCGCTTCCGGTTTCCAATCAGGCATGGGGCAATCAGCGATTTTTGTATGCCCGTTATCTGGTGAAACATAAATCCGCTTTCCATCCCCCTCTGCGACAATTGCCATAAGCTGCGCGCCGGAACGTTTTGCTGTGAACTCCGCACGAATATATCCACCTTGAACCGCTTGACCACAGCATATACACCTGAATTGCCCGCGGCCTGTTTTCGGCGGTTCCGGCGCGTTCCTGCCATATCTCACCTCATAGCGGATCGCTGTACCCTCGATAACTGGCTGAATATAGGCTTCTTTACCCTTCTTTTTTGATAATTCAAAAGAACTTGCCAGCGGCATTTCGCAGCCGCATGCGGGGTTCGGGCATTTGACCGTCCGCGCCCAAATCCATGCGATGACGGTCGCCTCACCGCCGCCCTGCTCCTTCGGAATTTTCACTTTCGGGTAAAGATGTCCGATACTCTTGAAGGCTTCCTGCTTCATCCACTCGCCATAGTAGCGTACGTCCTCGGCCAGGCCGGCGGCGCCTTTCCAGCCCGTTTTATTGCCAATTTTCTTGCCCGCTTCAGGGTTGACGGGCGGTTGGTTGGCGAACTTCGGCGGAATCTCAATCATCGCCTTGTTAATCATCACAGCGACAGGGTTCAGGTCGCTGGCGTGGGCTTCCAGGCCGAGCCGCTGCGCCTCAAGCGGTATTGAGCCACCGCCCGCGAACGGGTCAAGCAGCGCGGGCGGGTTGCCGCCGGTGGATTTCATGATCTCGGCTTTTGCCTCGTTCAGGACCTCCTCATTGTTGGAGTTCTCCCATTTCACAAGCCGTTCAAGGATGCCAAACAGACGCTGACGCTCGACATTCTGCGCCTCCTCAGTGGGGAACTGCTCCGGCAGGCTCGACGGGTCGTCGACGAGGCTTGACCAGATGACGGCGCGGGCGGCAGCCAGCGGACGTCTTGCCCACCACAAATGCAGCGTCGAGGGATGCCCGTGGCGGATTGACTTCTCGCGAGCGGATTCAGCGTTGATCGCTTCCAATGGTAAGGCGACTTCGATCAGTTTTTTCTTTTCAGTCATAATTCCTATTTTAGCGTTCGAAAAAAGGTATTTCGTTTTCTTTCAGAAATCTTTTTATCGCATTCACATGGATACAATAGCCAACATTTGGGAATGGAGAATTATATCTATGTGCTTGACTACCATCGATTATAGCTTCGCATTGTTCCATTCTTTCACCTAAATAATACGCCTGCATTTCGTAGCAGAGTCCTAAAATAGTCCCATGACCCAGGAATGATGCGTGTTGAGTCAAAGTTTCTGGATATCAAAATTATTTGTCGAGTGTACTTTTCAACTTCAGCTATTGCATTAGCAAACATGACTAATCCCGCACAGCTTTTTTGTATTCTGTGGAAGACCGGTTCATTTGATTACTGCCATCATCTGGCGTTATCCTGTCAACGAATCCAATCACTTCAGAAAAATCAATCGCATTCTTTGGCGTGATTACAGCTTTCCCAGTGTCTGATTCAATCGATCTTCGTGCATCACCAGCCACTTTTCCTCCGCGTTTTGCCATTTCCTGATTCTCCGGCAGTCCTTGCGCATTATGGGCTTTGGCAAGCTCCGTGGTAGAAGCTTCTGCAAGCATATTCAGCACCAATTCGAGTGTGCTCATATTATCGCGCAGGTTTTCTTTCTTCAGTCCTTTCAGCGTTTTGTACTGTCTGGTTGTCATGCCTGACCAAGCTCGTGAAATTTCGTCAGTAAGAATTGCGTATTCAATGCCTTTTTGAATACCTCGGGAATCCCATTCGTCAGTCAGTTCTTTTCGTATCTGGTAGGCTTGCAGACGTTGATTGATCCATTCTCGTGTATAACCTTTTTTCAGATAGGTTTCCAGAGCACGATCAATCGTCAATTCCGGATCAATGGTCTCCTCGATACGTTCACGCCCAACCTGTGCCAGCCACATTTTGAAGGGTTCGGCTTTCGGTGAAGGAATGGACTGTATAATACGTAATAGTTGTTCTGTGTCAGCAACATCAGTCGCATAGCGTTTCCCATCAACTGGAGATTTCAATTTCAGTTGCTTACAATTTGTAAGCAACTGGTCAGCGCCTTCCTCTATCAGTCGTTTCTTCATAACTGCCCAATACGTGCTGGCACTGCGCTGTGTTGGTTGTTCTGTTAATACAGCGATTACATCCACAACTGAAAAGAACCATTCCTCTTTGTCTTCATCCCATGCGGTACGAATTCGTTTGTCTTCATATAGCTGGATTTTATCTGTCGTCATTCCACTCTCCACATTTCTTTCAAATTGTCCAATCATGTGTTTCAACGAACTGTTCTCCAGTATCACCTTTGCAGAACATCCTGGCAGTTTCGATCAACTTCGAAATATCGTAGTTGACACTAACCACACCCCAACCTGGTGCATTCGTAAAGGGTTTATTCAGGTAAATCGTGTGTGTGGAATCACCATCAACTTCCACAACGGCCAGAATGAATTCATCTGGTTTGTTCATAGCGGTCAGAATCTCATTGGCACTGACCGTGACAGTGGTGGAGCCTTTCGTCCGCACCCTGACTTCAATGAAACGCAGACTGCGTTCGGTAGTTGCAGGTGTTGTGCCTGACGGGAATCACTATGCCCTTAGCACTAATCACTCATCACTATGCCCTATGAACTAAACACTACGCCCTCTGAACTACGCACTAACTCATCAATATCGTAGTTTACGCTCGTCGCGGCAAAGTCCGGGCGTTCACGGAAGGGCCTCTTCAGATAATGCACAGTGTATAGCGCGGCATCCACAGTTGAATCGGGGAATTCAACTTGGACCAAGGCAAGAATATAGTCCTCGGGTTTATTGAAAGCCGTAAGAATTTCGTTCTTTGTAACTGTAACTGTATCAGCGCCCTTGATTCTGCCTTTCACTTCAATGAAGCGTAAAGAAGACGCGCCGTCAACTGCGTACTTTGGACTGTGCACTGTGGACTCAATATCGTAGCCGACCTTCGCAGCGCTCACGTCGCGGGGCATATAGCCGAGCGACGTTTCAATGTCCATCACCGCTCGCATCGCGGCGAGTTCGATCTCGCGCCTTGCGACCGCGTCGACGGCAAATGGGTCGGGTCTGCCCATCAGACGGCTCAGCAGCCCACGCGGGATGATGATTGCCCCGCCCACAATCACGGGCGGCATTGCGGAGATGCTTTTTTCGGTCTCCAGTTCAGCCAGCCGCTTCTGCATCCGGGACTGCAGCTCGTCGGCACGGCGCTGCGCCATATCGGAGTTAAGTTTCGGATTGCCCCTGCCGGCGGATTCTTTGGTTTTCAGTTCGCCCGCGCGGAAATCCCAATACTGTATCTCGGCGGTCAGGCGTTCTTTCACCGCCTTGGCGGTCTTGTCGATGAGCTTCGTCTTGCGTTCCCTGACTTCCTTCACGTGTGCGGGAATGACCTCGGAGATGGCATAACCAACCGCGATCTCCTCCACATTCCGCTGCAGCCACGCCTGTTTATCAAGAAAAGTTCGGACGGCCGCCAGTTCCTCCGCCTCCGCGGCTCTGTAATCGAGGTACGGCGCATAACCGGCACTGGCCGCACTGCCGTCTTCTTTGATCTCCACAAAGTGGATATGTTTGGAGATAATGCGTTTTCCCCCGTTCGGCAGGATGACGCCGTCCTGAACGGAATCCTCCACATAGAACAGCAACCGCGCCTCGCTGCCATCGTCGTTATCATCAATAAAGACCGCGCCGCGTTTCATCACATCGGCGTTCCGCTCACGCACCAGGTCGATGGTTGCCTCCAGCAATGGATGGCCCGGCGCGAGCAGCGCAGCCTGCGGTTGTCCCGGAATATTGCCGAATGCCTTGTCGAAGCAGACCCGCTCATATCTTTGCAGCACCGGCTCGCCGAAGCCAATCTGCATATCGCGGTTGCGGACGGCAAACGGCACGGAGGTGATCTCATAGCGGCCCTTTTCGCGCTGGCGGATTTTGCCACCGACATTCTGGAAGGCTTCCAGGAGAAAGATTCGATAAAGTGTGGTTGAAGTTTGTGCGCCTCCATGCGCTCCATGTCCTCCCGGATCGCCATCACCCGATGGACGTCCATTGTGTCCTCAGTCAGGGCGTTCTCATCAATGAGCTTCAGCAGCGCACCCCGATCAAGGGAGTGGTCAACCACCTCGTTGAGCCTGCTGCGCACATCTTCCTGATTGTTGTAGCGTACTGCTTCGATGAGCAACTCACGGAGCGACTTGTTATTGAAAGTCAGCTTGCCGAGAACGTCAAAGACCTTGCCATGCAGCGCTTCCCGCTCCTGTTCCAGCTTTTCGAACAGCCGCTGGAAAACCATGCCTTCGCGGGTTTCCTTCGCCACGAGATTCCACAGGTGGCAGACCTCGGTCTGGCCGATGCGGTGGATCCGCCCGAAACGCTGCTCAAGCCGGTTGGGGTTCCAAGGCAGGTCGTAGTTGACCATCAGATGCGCCCGCTGCAGGTTGATGCCTTCTCCTGCGGCGTCGGTGGCGATGAGTATCCGCACGATTTTGTCCTGCTTGAACAGTTCCTCGACTCTGCGCCGCTCGTCCCGGAGCAACCCGCCATGGATGGTTACGACGGCTTCCTCACTGCCGAGCAGTGAGCGGATTTTATCTGTCAGGTAGCGGAGCGTGTCACGGTGTTCGGTGAAGATGATCAGTTTCTCCCGGACACCCTCCGCGCCAAACATGTTGCTGTTGTCCTGTAAAAGCTGGGATAGTTCGTCCCATTTGCGGTCCTCGCCGCTTTGGCGCACATCGTTGGCCGCGCGCTCCAGCCTTTTCAGCGTGGCGATTTCAGCTTCCAGTTCCGCAATCGTCTGCGAAGCGGAGGCCTGGTCAACGACTTTTTCCTCCGTGTCCTCCAGCTCCGCTGATGGCATATCGTCATCATCGTAGTCGTCATCGCTTGGAACGACGTATTCAACCGCGCGTTTGCCGAGCCGTTCCTCAGCGAGGCGGCTTTCCAAACGTTCCCGGCGGCGTTTCAAGGACTGATAAATGGCTTCGGGTGAGGATGCCAGCCTGCGCTGCAGGATAGTCAGGGCAAAACCGACTGTGTTTTTGCGATCTTTATCGAGGTTGTCGGCGCGGTTGAACTCCTCCTGGACGTAGTTTGTCACAGCAGCGTAGAGCGACGCTTCTTTCGGAGAAAGGTCATAGTTGACCGTATACGCGCGGCGTTCCGGGAATAACGGTGTGCCGTCGAATTTGAGCAGGTCCTCTTTCACAAGGCGGCGCATCACGTCGGACACATCCACCGCCTGATTGCCGCTTCGCGCCACGCCTTCAAAACGGTCCTGATTGATGAGTGACATGAAAAGCTGGAAGTCTTCCTCTTTGCCGTTGTGCGGTGTGGCGGTCAGGAGCAGGAAGTGCCGCGTTATGGAGGACAGCAGCCGCCCAAGCTGAAACCGCTTGGTGTATTTGATTTCGCCGCCCCAGACCGTGGCGGACATCTTGTGGGCTTCGTCGCAGACGATTAAATCCCAGTCGGTTGCCTTCAGCTTCTCCTGAATCTCCTCATTGCGGGAAAGCTTATCCAGACGGACGATGCAGAGGTTTGCCTCCGTGAATACGTTTCCCGTAACGGCGGATTCGATGCGGTCGTTTGTCAGAATATCAAACCGCAGATTGAATTTGCGGTAGAGTTCGTCCTGCCATTGTTCCGCCAGGTTTCCGGGCGAGACGATCATGCAGCGTTTCAGGTCGCCGCGTACCAGCAGCTCCTTCAGGAAGAGCCCGGTCATGATCGTTTTGCCGGCGCCGGGGTCGTCCGCCAGAATGTAGCGGAGTGGCAGACGCGGCAGCATTTCCTGATAAACGGCTGAAATCTGGTGCGGCAGCGGCTCAATGGCTGAGGTATGTACGGCGAGGTACGGGTCGAAGAGGTGGGCGAGGTTGATGCGGTAAGCTTCCGAAGTGAGCCGCAAGAGATCGGCGTCCGCGTCAAAACTCCAGGGCAGGCTGCCGTCCGCTGCGTCCAGCCGCTCTTCGTCTTCGCGAAACAGAATCTGCTCGGCGACCTGTCCGGCGGCGGTTTTGAACGTGACGGTCATGGCGTTGGTGCCGTGCCATTTGACGGCGACCACACTCACCGGCGAGCCGCCTGCTATGCCGACGACGTTTGCTCCTACGGTTATTTCTTCAAGTCGAGCCATTACCCATCCTTAATTTCTTTGATTATATTTCTGTCAAAAAATCACATCAGTTTATAATGTTCTGGGAATTTTCGAACAGAATGTCTGTGTTTATGTTAGTTTCAGATGCTCAGCAATCCTTTCATCGTTCCATGAATGGCCTGTGTTTATTATGACATCAAGCCCTGCCTTTTGCAACAGCAATTCGAAAAGTGCGTGGAATCCTTCCGAATAAAATGGACATTTTGCGACTGTGAAGCGCTCCTGTCATCTCTGTTTCTCCGTCCGAAAAATCCGCAAAAAAAAGCAACAGATGCCATTGCTGTCCATTATTTTTTTGATCAGGCCACCGTATAATTTATCTGAACGGCCTTTCAACGGAAAACAGGAAAAATTGATATGAAATACGGTTATTTTGATAACGACGAAAAAGAGTATGTGATTGACCGAGTGGATCTGCCGGTTTCCTGGACCAATTACATCGGCACGCAAAAAATGTGCGGCGTGTTTAATCACACTGCCGGCGGCTATATTTTTTATGATTCCCCGGAATATCACCGGATCACCCGGTTCCGTCCGAACGGCGTCCCGATGGACTTCCCCGGCCACTACGTCTACCTGCGCGACGACGCGGATGGTGACTTCTGGAGCGTCTCCTGGCAGCCGGTTGGCAAACCGCTCGATCAGGGGAGCTGGCAGTGCCGGCACGGTCTGTCCTATTCCGTCTACAGCAGCGACTACAAAGGCATTCAGGCCTCGCAGACACTGTTCGTCGCCATGGATGACCCGGTCGAAATCTGGGATGTCCGCATCCGCAACACCGGCCCGGACGTCCGCAGCCTGAGCGTCTTCTCCTATCTTGAATTCTCCTTCCATCACATCGACATGGACAACCGCAACTTTCAGATGAGCCTCTACGCCAGCGGGTCACGCTGCGTGGACGGCATCATCGAAAACGACCTGTACTACGAGGAGCATGGCTATCAATTCTTCACCGCGACCTTTGACGCGGACGGCTTCGATTCCATGCGGGACAGCTTCATCGGGCCATACCGGACCGAGCGCAACCCGCTCGCGGTCGAACGCGGCGCTTGCAGCGGCAGCTTCGAGAATGGCGGCAACCACTGCGGTTCGCTGCACAAAAAATTGACACTACGGCCCGGAGAGGAAATCCGTCTGATTTTCCTGCTGGGCGAAGGCGGGATCGAGGCCGGCAGGCAGATGCGCGAAAAATATGCCGATCCCGCGGTAGTGGATCAGCAGTTCGCGTTGCTGAAAGCCTTTTGGGCTGAGAAAACCGGCAAACTGCAGATCCGCACCCCGGACGAAGGGATGAACACGCTGATCAACATCTGGACGCTTTATCAAAGCGAGATCAACGTCATGTTCTCCCGCTTTTCCTCCTTTATCGAAGTCGGCGGCCGCACCGGGTTGGGCTATCGGGATACCGCGCAGGACGCGATGAGCATTCCGCACTCGAACCCGCAGAAATGTAAGAACCGCATTGTTGAACTGCTGCGCGCGCTGACAACGCAGGGCTATGGGATTCATCTGTTTGAACCGGCCTGGTTCGAGCCGGAGAAAAAGCAGCAGTCCTTCAAATCCCCCACCGTTATCCCCACGCCGGACAAGTCGACCATTGTTCATGGACTGAAAGACGTCTGCTCGGATGACGCGCTTTGGCTGGTCGGCACGGTTGTCAATTTCATCAAGGAAACCGGCGATTTCGCTTTCCTGTGGCAGGAGGTCACCTATGCCGACGGCGGCAGCGGGTCGGTTTATGAGCACCTGCAGCGCATCCTCGATTTTTCTCACGAACAGGTCGGACGGAACGGCATTTGCAAAGGGCTGCGCGCGGATTGGAACGATTGCCTGAATTTGGGCGGCGGCGAGAGCGCGCTGGTCAGTTTCCTGCATTACTGGGCGCTGGTCCAGTTCGCGGAATTAGCAACGTTCGCCGGCAAAGACGATGACGCGGTGAAATACCGGGAGATCGCGGAACAGGTACGGCTGACTTGTGAGGATGTGCTGTGGGATGGCAGCTGGTATATCCGCGGCATTACCGCCGACGGCAGAAAAATCGGCACACACACGGACAAGGAAGGCCGGGTTCATTTGGAGAGCAACGCCTGGGCGGTTTTGTCCGGGCTGGCGTCGCCGGAACGCGGCCGGCGCTGCATGGCGGCGGTGGAGGAGCACCTGTTCACGGAATACGGGCTGATGCTGAACGCGCCGCCTTACACAGTTCCGGATGACGGGATCGGTTTTGTGACGCGCGTTTATCCCGGTTTGAAAGAGAACGGCGCGATTTTCTCCCACCCTAACCCCTGGGCATGGGGCGCGCTGTGCCGGCTGGGCAACGGCAGCGGCGGGAAACGATTTTATGATGCGGTTTCGCCCTATAATCAGGATGATCACATTGAAGTCCGCCAGTCAGAGCCGTATTCCTATTGCCAGTTTGTGGTCGGGAAGGCGCATCCGGCTTTTGGCAGGGCGCGGCATCCGTTTATGACCGGTTCGGCCGGCTGGGCATATTTTGCGGTGACGCAGTACATGCTGGGGATCAAGCCCGGGTTTGATTCACTGACGGTCGATCCCTGTATCCCGGCGGATTGGAAAGCGTTCAGCGCCGAGCGGGTGTGGCGCGGTGCGACTTATCGGATCCAGGTGTTGAATCCGGAAGGGGTTGAGCGGGGTGTGAAATCGATTGTGTGCGACGGAAAAGCCGTTCCGGCCATTTCGTCCGCGCCGGCAGGCAGTTTGGTTGACGTAAAAATTATGATGGGAGCGAATAATTTATGATCCATTTTGGCACAGGCGGCTGGCGGGCGATTATCGGAGATGGATTTACCAAAGCGAATGTGCAGTTGTTGGCGAAAGCGCTCGCGGCATTGATCAAAACCGAGGGTTGTGCGGCAAGGGGAATCTGCATCGGATATGACCGCCGTTTCCTTTCCAAAGAAGCCGCGCAGTGGGCCGCGGAGGTTTTCGCGGCGGAAGGCGTCCGCTGTTACATGGTGGATCGGGAAGCGCCGACGCCGCTGATCATGTTTGCGGTCAAAAAAATGGAATTGCCATTCGGCATGGCGGTCACGGCCAGCCATAACCCGGCGATTTATAA
>CALAEB010000037.1 GCA_937890875.1 uncultured Anaerolineaceae bacterium
GATCTTGTCCACCGCGTCGGTGCTTTCTGCATTCTGTTCGGCATACTTATGGATGTCACAACCAACCCGGAAAAGGTCTTTTTTCTGATATTTCAGCGCCAGGCCCAATGAGGTGCCAATTTCCCCCAGCCCGACGATCGTGATCTGTATCGCCATAGGTTTATCCTCCGGTTACGATTCGATATAAGGTTCTGATGATCGGTGAAAGGATATTTCCGAACACGTTGATACGGAAATATGGGAGCACCAGAAATCCGAGCATCAACAGAAACATCCCGTAATTTTGAATCTTGTCCCAAACAGGCCTGGCAAAGGCCGGGATGAAAAATTCCAGCACCTTTTCCCCGTCCAGCGGAGCAAGCGGAAGCAGGTTAAATACTGCCAGGCTCAAATTGATAGTGATGAAGTTTGTCAGAAAAAAAGGCAATGAGGGCAGGAGCTGCGGAAGGCGCAGCAGCGGTTCCGGTGGAGCCGATTTGAGCAGGAACGCGCCGATGACAGCCAGCAGGATGTTCGAGAGCGGCCCGGCCAGCGACACCAGCATCACGCCGGCTTTGGTCTTTCGTTCAAGCAGGGATGCATTGATCCGGACCGGTTTTGCCCAGCCGAACCCTGTCAGCAGCAGCATGAAACTGCCCAAAAAATCCAAGTGGCGCAGCGGGTTCAGCGTCAGGCGCTTTTCAGACTTAGGCGTCGGATCCCCCAGGGATACAGCCGCCCACGCGTGCGAAAACTCATGGACAGTGAACGCGATCACCAGCGTGATGACCCGCGTGATCAAAAGGGCAGGCTGAGATAATGAAGAAAGCATGAAGTGATTATATCATTTTGTTCCCGAACAACGCTTCCCCGCGACCGGGTTTTCGAAGCGAACAGAAGGAATATCCATTTCGAATCGCTGTCCTGCAACAGATTTCCCGCCATCCCCATCCCGACTGGTTTATAATTAGCGAATGCTGGAGATTTATGAAATCGGCGATATGATTACCCTGAAAAAAGCGCATCCCTGCGGCAGTTATCAGTGGACCGTGGTCCGCATCGGAGCGGAAATCGGGCTGGAATGCTTAACCTGCAAACACCGGATCCTGCTCTCACGGCATGACCTGCGCAAAAAATTGAAGCGAGCGCCGGAAAAACGATCCGAACCACGGGCACAGCAAGAAGAATAAAAGATGATGGCAATCCTACAATCAGAAACAGTGGAATGTTTCAGCCGCAGTGCTGACCAGTCGAAGCGCTTCGGAATGCGCCTGGGGAACCTGCTTCAGCCGGGAGATTTGATTTGCTTCAGCGGGGAACTTGGAGCCGGCAAAACGACGTTTATCCAGGGAATTGCCCAGGGCTGGGGCAGTTTTGATCCCGTCACCAGCCCGACATTCGTCCTGATCAACGAATATAACCGGATGGACGGCAATGTCCTGTTTCATTTTGATGCGTACCGCATTGGCAGTCATTGGGAAGCGGAAGAACTGGATCTCGACCGGATGATGCAGCAGGGGCCGTTATTAATCGAGTGGGCCGAACGAATCGAACCGATCCTGCCGGAAGACAGGCTTTGGATCCGGATGGACTGGGTTTCAGACGAACAGCGGCGGATCGTGATCGAACCGCAGGGAACCCGTTACGTTGCACTGGCACAGGCTTTCCGCCAAAAATCTTTTGGAGTATAACAGACACATGTTTTTAGCGATTGACACCTCAACCAGCATGGTCGGGATTGCCGTTCATGACGGAACTTCAATCCTCGGCGAGAAAACCTGGCTCAGCCAGAACCGGCATACAACCGTGCTGGCGAGCGCCGTGAAAGAACTGCTGGAAGCGATTATGGTTGATAAAAGCAGGCTCACCGGCATCGCCGTGGCCATCGGGCCCGGATCTTTCACCAGTCTCCGGGTCGGGATCTCCTTCGCCAAGGGGATTGCGCTGGGATTAGAAGTTCCGGTAATCGGCGTTCCCACGCTGGATATTCTTGCCGCGGCCCAGCCGGTTAATGAAATTCCTCTCTGTACCGTGCTGCAGGCAGGACGCGACCGGCTGGCTGTCCAATTCTATAAAAAAGAGAAAGCTGCCTGGAAAAACGATTCCGAAATCGAAGTTTTCACGGCAGAACGGTTAGCCGAAACAATTCAAAACCCGACCTCCGTTTGCGGAGAACTGAGCGCGGACGCTCGCGGCCTGCTCAAAAAGCAGAATAAAAATATCCGGCTGGCTGCGCCTGCCATAAGTCTGCGGCGGCCCGGGTTTCTGGCTGAGATCGCGTGGAAACACTATATCAAGGGAGATTACCCGCCGCCATCCGGCCTGGCGCCCATCTATCTTCGCACGAAGGATCCGATCCCGGAATAACCGGAGCCGGTATGCACAATGAATTACCAAATTCGCAGCATGGTTCCGGAAGATATTCAGTCTGTCTTTGAAATCGACAAACGAACGGCCGCTTTATACTGGCCGATAAGCTCGTACCGGTTCGAAACAGAAAAGAACGCGGCCGCCAGAAACTGGGTGGCGGCTGCCTCCGAAGGAACAATCCTCGGGTTCCTGATTTTATGGCTGATTCTGGATGAAATCCATGTCGCGAATTTCGCGGTTGACCCCGCATATCAGGGCCGTGGGATCGGCAGGTCTTTATTACGCCGCGGACTGGCAGAAGCCTGGGAAGAGGGCGCGCGGACTTCTTTTTTAGAGGTCCGAAAAGGGAACGAAAGCGCGCTGCATCTCTACCGGCAGATCGGATATGAACAGACCGGAATACGCAAATCCTATTACCAGGACAATCATGAGGACGCATGCCTGATGACGCTCAACCCCGATGCGTACAAAACTTACATCCTTCAACAGGAGGGCAAATGAACGACCGTCAACTTGAAATGACCAACTTAGCGAAAGAGATCGCCGCCTGTACGAAATGCCAGCTTCATCTCTCACGGAAAAAATCTGTGCCGGGGGAAGGAAACATTCAGACGAAGATCCTTTTGATCGGTGAAGGGCCCGGGATGAATGAAAACGAGACCGGCAGGCCATTTGTCGGCCAGGCGGGGAATTTTCTCAATGAACTGCTGGCGACAGCCGGGGTCAAACGGGAAGAAGTTTTTATCACCAATGTCGTAAAATGCAGACCGCCGGCGAACCGGGATCCGATGCCGGAGGAGCTGAGCGCCTGCGCCGGATATTTGGACAGGCAAATCGCACTGATCAACCCGCTGATCATTGTCACGCTGGGGCGTTTCTCAATGGCGCGCTATTTTCCATTCAAGCGGATCAGCGCGATCCACGGGCAGGGCCACTGGATCAACGGGAAAATGATCGTGCCGATGTTTCATCCCGCCGCCGCGCTTCATCAGCCCAACCTGCGTTCCAGCATTCTGCATGATTTTGCGCTTTTGCCTGAATACTTGAAAGACGCGATGGACCGGCTAAATCCGGAAACGGCTGTTGAAGACAATCCGGAAAAAGGACCCTCCGCACAGCCCGCCAATCCGCCAGCGCAGGAAGAAAAGAAAACGGACAACACGCCGCAACAGCTTTCATTCTTCTGATCACCGGCTTTGACAGCAGGACGGTCCCTGTCCGCAAATGACGCTTTTTTGCCGGTGGATTCTCTCCGCCAGCCCCGGGATCATGGGCAGGTGCCGGCTTTCAGAGCCCCGGATGCTCGTCCGGAAGTCAAAAATAAAGCGGAAAATTTGCCGTTCCGGTATTTTTGCCTGGAGCGCAAAATAACAGAACGCCCGATATTTCTTTCCAAAATCCGATCTGCGGAAAAATCCGGATGCCTGGTTCAGAACAGGAATACACTATAATAAGTACAAAATCAGTGAAAAAGAAGGCCGTGTGAAGACTGTATTTTTTGCGAATACCGATTGGTACCTCTATAATTTCCGTCTGGATTTGGCAAAATTTCTCCGAAACCATGGTTGGGAAGTTGTTTTTATGGCCCCCCCGGGGGAGTATGGTGACAGAATCGAAAGAGAAGGCTTTCGGCTGATTCCGTTTGAGTTTTCCCGGAAAGGGATCAATCCTTTTACGGAAAGACAAACCATCTCCCGAATCAGAAAAATTTACGAAATTGAAAAACCGGACGTTGTCCATCAATTTACAATCAAATGCGTTATTTATGGGTCGCTCGCGGCAAAAAAAAGCGGGATTTCCACCATCATCAATTCAATTACCGGGCTTGGCTACGTTTTTCTGGGCACCACAATCGACGCAAAAATACTTCGCTACATCACCACCAGCTTATATAAAGTCGCGCTGAAAAATACGCAGATCATTTTTGAGAATCCTGACGATGCGGTCCTTTTTGAGAAACTTTCACTAGTCGATAAAAAAGATGTAGCTGTTATTCTCGGAACGGGGATCGATACGGACGTCTTCGTCCCGATTCCGCCGCCGGACTCCCTTCCGCTGGCCGTCCTGCCCGCCAGGATGCTGTGGGATAAAGGGATCGGTGAGTTCGTCAAAGCGGCGGCGATATTGCGGGGAAAAGGAATCCGGGCCAGATTCGCCTTAGTCGGGAAAAAGGATGAAGGGAACCCCAGCAGCATCTCATACGACCAGCTTACGCGCTGGCAAAAGGAAAATATCGTGGAATGGTGGGGCTGGCAGGAGGATATCGCGACCGTCTTTTCAATGTCGGACATTGTCTGCCTTCCCTCTTATCGGGAAGGTCTGCCGAAAGTTTTGATTGAAGCCGCAGCCTGTTCGCGGCCCATTATTACGACAGACGTTCCGGGATGTAAAGAAGTAGTGGTTCACGGCGAGAACGGTTTGCTGGTTCCGGTAAAAGACCCGGAAGCGTTGGCTTCGGCGCTGGAAACCCTGCTTTTGGACCGGGAGCTGCGCATCCGGATGGGCATTGCCGGACGAAAACGGGCTGTTGAAATCTTCTCTACCCGTCAAGTCAACGCGGAAACACTGTCTGTCTATTTAAAAACGGTTGGCCAGCCATGAACCTCAGCTCCCTTACGACCGGAAAAATTTTTGAGACACTCTTTACCAGTCTTATATTCTGCGCTTTTTTCAGCCTGCTCAGCACCAAGTTCGCCCTGAAAACGAAACTGGTCGACATGCCCTCCGCAGAGCCGCACAAGCAACATCAAAGAGCTGTTCCGCTGAGCGGCGGGCTTGCGTTTTATCTGACCCTGCTGGTTTCCTGCATTCTGCTGCGGGATTCTCTCGGACCGCAGCTGATCAAATTGCTCGTCTCGGCGTCGGTGGTTTTTATTTTCGGATTGTGGGATGATTACCATCCGCTGACCCCGATCCAGAAAATCGGCGGGCAGCTGCTTGCTTCGGTGCTTCTGGTTGCGCTTGGCATTCAGGCCCAGATTGTTTCCTCTTTTCAGCCTCAAATCATTCTGAACCCCACTTGGGCGCGGATCATCGATGTCGCGATCACATTGATCTGGCTGATTTTTATCACCAACGCATACAATCTTATTGACAGCATGGACGGCCTGATGGTCGGGCTCTCGGCCTGGACAACCGGTTTCTACCTGATTGCCGCGATGGACACCGGTCAATGGGAGCTGGCCATCTTTTGTGCGATCATGCTGGGCAGCTGCATCCTGCTCGGTTTTTTCAACGCACATCCAGCGTTTATCTTTTTGGGTGATTCGGGTGCGCAGACAATCGGGTTCCTTCTGGCCGTGATTGCGATTCTGTATAACCCGCTGGAGCGGTTACAAAGCAATACCTGGTTTATGCCGATCCTGATGCTTGGGCTTCCAATTTTCGACACCATATTGGTAATTATCTCCAGAACCCGCCGGGGAATCCATTTTTATTCCAGCGGGACGGACCATACCTATCACCGCCTGGTTAAACTCGGCTTATCCAGTGTCCAGGCGGTCCAACTGATGCAGGTGGTTGCCGTAGCGCTGCAGATCCTGGCCTTTCTGGCAATTTCACAAACGCCAAAAAACGCGAACATCATTTTCTTATTGGTTGTTCTTTTCGGCCTGATCGGGATCATTTTTTTTGAAAGTGAGAAAATTTGGAAAAGAGATTCGACGAAAAAAAAAGTCCACCGGGATTGATCCGCTTCTTTTTCCTGCTCTTCTCCATCGAAAGCTTTATTTCCGCATATTCACTGATTCAGATACCGAATGACGGGAAAAATCAGTTTCTGTTCGGTTTTTCCGCGGAGCGTCTGGGGCTTTTGGGGATTCTGATCCTGCTGGGGATCGTCTCGCTGGTCGCTTTTTTCTTTTTCAGTTTTCATGAAGCCCCGAGAGAAAAGCTGATTGGTTTTTGTGAAAAAAACCGGTCCAAGCTGTTCCGCTGGGTTCAAATCATAACGATCGTATGCTTTTTCCTCATACTTACGCCTGCTTACCGATTCCAGCGCTTTGCGGCTTATTTCCAGCGCTTCCGCCCATTCTTCCTGCTGGGCCTGATGGGTGGCGCCAGCGCTTTTATCTGCCTTCACCTCCAATATAGCGGAATGAGAAAATGGATTTCCGCGGCCCGGGAATTGATCAAAAACCAGCGAGCCCTTTTCCTGCCCATGGGGATTTTTTTGCTCTGCTGGATCTTCGTTCGCATCAGCGGGTGGGGGATAACCGCCGGCAACGAGGCCTGGTATGCCAACGCAGTTCCGCTGCAAAGCATTCAGATCGTCTTATTATTAATTTTATTGATCATATTTTATAAAATTATTCAAAAAAGGATGCCGGAAGTTCTTTCAAGGCGGAGTTTGATTTTTTTTGTGATTTGGGGTCTGGCCGCGCTGGTTTGGTCCTTTGCGCCGATGGAAAGACATTTTTTTGCGCCCGGCCCCTATCTTCCGAACAATGAATTTTATCCATACTCCGACGCGACATTGAATGACGTCGCAGCCCAATCCGCGTTGAACGGGCTGGGGTTCAATTTTAATGCGCTGGTCCTGAAACCCGTGGTCACGTTCGTATCCTTCCTCGGCAGCATCGTATCCGGCGGGCAGATGAACACGCAGTTAATGCTGCAAAGCGCTTTTTACGCGATCCTGCCAGCGATTCTGTACCTTTTTGCGTCGGAACTGGGAGGCAGTTTCAGCGGACTGCTGGCTGCCGGGTTGATGATCCTGCATGAGTGGAACGCGTTGAATACGACCCATATCCTGACCATTCATTCCAGATTGGAAATGGGCGAATTTCCGTCTGAAATTATTCTGGCAGCCTTATCGCTGTTTGTTTTCCGCTGGTTCAAAAAAAGCGAGGGCATGTACCGCTATGCCGCAGCCGCGGGCGGCATGCTGGCGCTGGGAATTTACACCCGCTACAATCTGTTCGGGATGATCCCGGCCATTCTGCTGTTGGCGTTAATCGCCTTTTGGAAGAAAAAACGGCTGTTTCTCCGGTCTTCTCTGGTCTTCATGCTGTCGTTATTGATCAGCGCCGGTCCCTGGCTCTACCGTTCTTACCAACTGAGCGGAGAATTTTTGCCTGAGGTGTTCGGGGCTTTCCGGGCAGTGGTAGTTGACCAGCGGCTGAAGCCTATTTTAGAAGAAAACACCGAAATCACGCCCGCCGGTCCGGCTGTGATCGATGCGGAAGAAGCACCGCCGGCAACAATGGAAAAATTCGAAGCGACACAACCCGTTTCAGAAACCGTACCGGCGCCGGATGTCCGGGAGCCAGCCCCTAACAGTCTGAGGGTACAACTTCATCCATTGATCGATACACTGGGAAATCACTTTTTCCACAACGTTATCGCAATGGCATTTATCATGCCGGTCCGGCTGACGTTTGACGATTTGGACCATCTGTATACCGCTGAAACATCTGTCTGGGCGGATGGCTGGGACGGAACGCTCAGTTGGGGGCAGCGAACCCTGCTCCTCATCAATCTGCTTCTGGTCAGTGCCGTGCTGGCCGCGATCTGGAAAAAATTCGGATTTCCGGGAATCTCCTTCCTGTTCCTTCTGCTGGCATACGCAGGCAGTCTGGGGCTGGCCCGAACTTCCGGAGGACGCTACCTGGTACCCATGAATTGGGGCGTCATTTTACTGTACGCCTGCGGACTCGGGCTTCTCAGCCGGATTTTCCTTCGGCAAGAAAACAGGCCGGAACCCGCGGCAGCCTGGCAAAAAGACGGGGAGGCTGTTCAGCGGATCCCGTTCAAGCAGGCGCTTTTGGCAGGTTTGCCGGTTACCGCCTGCTTCTTTCTTTTTTTCCTGTCCATGCTGATCGCAGAGAAAAGAATTCCGAATCAATTGACAACGCTTTCCAGCCAAGAAATTCTGCAGACCTTTCGGGAGAAACTCGAAATCGACCCGGATTGGAAAAAAATTGAAAAACAGGTTTCCGACGGTGAAATGAAAGTTTATCAGGGCAAGGCGCTTTATCCCCGCTTCTACTATTTCAACACCGGGGAACATGGCACGGATCAAGCCTATCAGTATAAAAATTATTCCCGTCTGGTGTTCAAGCTGGTGGGCGAGGATGGCATGCTGGATTTGGTTATGCCGATATCCGCCCCTCCGGATATATTCCCGAATAACGCGGACGTGATTGCGCTCGCCTGCAACGAAGCGCATTTCATTGATGTGTTAGCCGTCAGCGGCACGCACCGGAACGGCGAAGCGTTCACTTATGTGCGCACTCCGCTGCGGGAATTCGCCTGCCCGGCAGCGGAGCCCGTTTGCACGCAGGTGGATGCCTGTTATTAAAGGCACTTCAACAGTCACCGGGATTTTGAAATACGGTTATTCCTTTCGGATAAAGAAGGCCTTTTTGTTGTTTTGTTTTTACACTTCGCGTAAAAACAAAACAACAAAAAGGCCTTTCCAAAATTCATTTCACTGAATACCCACTGGCGTATTCGCGCGTTTTACAAACGTTCCAGCAGTTTTTTGTAAAAGTCGACCCCAAATGCCAATGTATATATGAATAAACTTTCATCCACGCCATGCACGCGCGCCAACTGATCGGCGGTGATGTACAAAGGAGCGAAACGGAGTGCGGATGCCGTCAGGTCTTTATAAAACCTTGCGTCAGTTCCGCCGGTCATAACATAGGGCGAAACCTGAACACCCGGATAAACAGTTTGGATTGTTTCTTCCACCAGCCGGAATTCTGCGCTGCCATAATCCACAACCGGCGCAGGCTCCTCAGCGTTAAGTATTTCCGTTTCAATGTCGTATTTCTTTGCAAAATCGTGAAGAATTCGGTGCGTTTCTTCTACCGCCTGATGGTGACTGTACCGGATATTCGCTGTCACAAAAGCCTCCTGCGGCAGCACATTGTAACCGTCCGAACCTTTGGCTGTCGTGAACGCCACCGTTGTCCGTGACATCGCGGCCAGCATAGGAACTTTTGTCACCAATACTTTCAGAAGAGGTTGGAATAACCAAAGGTTTGCAGTCACCAAACGAAAGGCGAAAGGCACATTCGGTGTCAGTCTGCGCAGCATCTCCAACAGCGGTCTGGGCAGTTCCATGCGGAAAGGATAGTTGTCTTCCAGCGCGGACATCAATCTTCCCAGCCGGACCAAGGGTGTATTGTTCGGCGGCGCGCTTGCATGCCCGCCGCTGCTTTTGGCGATAAATTTGACGTTGCCGATTCCTTTTTCCAAAACGCCGATCATGGCGTAAATCCCGTCCACGCCGGTCATGGGGCGATCCACCAGCATGCCGCCTTCATCCAGCAGAAAACGGAGCCGGATCCCTTTTTCCTGCAGCCACTTCGCCGTTTTTCCCGCTCCCGTTCCGCCGATTTCTTCGGTACAGGAGCTCGCCAAATATACATCACAGGGTGGTACGAAGCCCTCCGCCAGCAGTTCTTCCACGGCCTGGTACATTACGTACAACGGTCCCTTGTCATCCAGCGCACCACGTCCGTAAATACGTCCATCCGCAATCTCGCCGGCAAACGGCGCGTGCTTCCATGCGCCCACAGCCTCAACCACATCCAGGTGGTTCATCAACAGAATGGGGTTTTGCGCGGATTTCCCTTTCCAGTGAAACAGGAGACTGCCGTCAAAATCATATTTTTCGCAGTTTTTGTGAAGCAGCGGGAACGTTTCCGCCATAACTTGATGGAAACGATCAAATTTTTCGGATATTTCCGACTGCACTGAAGATACGGTTTCCGCCTGCAAAAGACTTCGCAAACCAGCTGCGTATTGCGCTGTTCTCCTGTCGAAATTTTCCGGCAGACCAACCGTTGTCGCTGATTGTCCTTTTTGCAGGATGTCCCGCAGGCGTGAAACAGAAACTTCCGATTCCGGGGATTGGATATTGGTTTGCCTGACGGCGCGAAAGACACAGATGGCCAACAGCGCGAGCAAAATTCCAATGAAAGCAAAAAGTAAAATCATAATCCGGCTTCCTCCTCCAACGCGTCCAGTTTACCCTTTTTATATAAAATGAAACCGAACAGCAATGCCAGCCCGCCTACCGGAATCAACAGCATACTGGTTTGGGAAATAACAGCCGGAACGGCGATACACAGGACCGCCGTGGCCAAAAGTGGCAGCGAAGTCAAGGTCAGGCTTTTCTTAAAATACTTAAACCCAAGCGCGCCAAACAGAGCCGGAATGACCACGTCATAGGCCGGTTTTAAAGTTTCGCTTTGCAGAATCGGCGTCAGCGGAATCATCGCGACCACACCCAAAAACACCATGCCCATAATCACCAAAGCGCTGATGCAGGTGGCGATGGTCGAAACAACCTCATTTTCCATTGTGCCGGATTGAGTTTTCGCCAGATCACGCGCATTCATCACACAGGGGATCTTCAGATTGGTAATTTCTCCGGTGACAAATGCAATCGGCGTGCCGACCTTTCCCAGCATCGGCGCATATACCAAAAACTCAACAATAGCGACCGGGAAATAGATCGGCGCAACCCGCAGAATTCCTTTCAAAAATCCGGAAAGGTTAGGCAGGCTGCCGTCCATGAAAAAGCTGAACAAAAATGGAGAAGCAACAAAAGACAGCGTCGTTACAATCAAAGTGATCCGGCTGACACGATATAATTTCTCATACTCTCTTTGAATGGTTTCATTCATAAAACGATCCTCTTTCCATGAATTCGAAATGTGAACATTCTTTTCGAATAAAGAATGGTTTTTTGCTGTTGTCCTTCTTTTCCACAGGGATGTGGAAAAGAACCGCAGGTTTCTCCTGTCTTAATTCAGAATTACAGCACAGGCCATACCG